>VBDZ01000242.1 GCA_005881215.1 Chloroflexota bacterium
TGTCGCCAAGCGCGCGCGCCGAGTCGACCACAAGATCGATCGATTTCTGCTCGACCGCCAGGCGCTTGATGTGGCTCACGTACCGACTGCCTTTGACCGCGAACAGAAAACCGGGCGGCGCTTGCTGGCGCCACGTCGTAAAACGCTCCGGCGGCGGCTGCCGGTAGAACGAGTTGTTCAGCTCAACGGTGTCGAAGTGCTGCGCGTAGAAGGCGAAGTGCTCGCGGGCCGGCAGCTTTTCCGGGTAGAAGCGCCTGCGCCAGTGTGGGTAGGACCAACCTGAACAGCCGATCCTGACCTGGGCGGGCATCTCGTCTTGACTGTACCGGCGCCTTGCATCCCAGGCGCGGCCCGTCGCCGTCAGGCTACGTCGAATTCGTCGGGCGCCCGCGCCGAGGGGTAGAACTCGGGGGGATAGAAGTCCGTTTCCGGCGGGATGGCGAGCACCCGTCCGTCGGCTGCCAGCGATAACCGCCAGCCACCTTCGTGCACCATCCAGTGATGGTGCTGGCAAAGCAGGATCATGTTCGATAGATCGGTCTTGCCTCCCTGGGCCCAATGGAGGATGTGATGCGCCGAGCTCCACGACGCCGGGCGCTCGCAGCCCGGCCAGCGGCAGTGCTTGTCTCGAGCGTCGAGCACGCGGCGGGTTCCGCCGGCGACGACTCGTTTTGCCCGACCCGCGTCGATCACCGCGGAGTCGGCTCCAAGGAGCACTCGGGTGATCGAACTGTCGCAGGCGAATCGCTGCACCGTCTTTGAAGAGATGGGCAGCGATAGCGCCATCTCACCAGCGGGCGCACCGATCAAGCCCTGGAGTGTTTCGAGCGTCGTGGTGACTTGAACATGCGGTCGCACGCTGCCGTGTTGGGGAACAATCCCAGCGTCGAGCGAGTGAGCAGACATCTCCACCCACGCGTCAGCGTTCCGACGCTCGCGGCTGCGGTGGTCGTCGTCGCCCAGATGCTGAGCCCACGGCTCCATGGCCGTTTTGATGGTTGCCCCCGCCGCCGAATCGAATGCTCCCTTGACATAGACGGTGCCGTCCGCCGCATCAGTGAATCGCAAGTAACGTTCCTCGACCGCTTGACGCTGAGCGTCGGTCACCCCCTGAGGATCGGCACGATGCCAGGCGTGCATCGAGTAGTACCAGAGGCGGCTAACGCTGCTTTCCCTGGCGGCCTTCAGGAACGGGGTTTCATCGAAAGGTTCAGCGCTCTCGGAGTGTGTGATCGCCTGTGCATGACGCGCGATGATAGCGGCATGGGCGAAACCGATCTCCCCATCCCTGACCGCGTCCATGGTCTTTGTCAGATTCTGCAGCTGCTCACCGACGTGAAGAAGATCACCCGCGGCTCCCGAAGGCATGTTGCACTGGTGCCGAACCCAATCAGGGGTCGACACTGATCCCCAGTCGTCGACGCAAGCGCCTGACTTGCTCAGCTCACCGACGTGTTCTGCCATTTCGATGGCCAACCGGTCGCGAGCCAGGGCGAGCGCTATCAGCGAGCTGGCATGCTGCTCGGGCAGCAAGCCGGTCTTGTCCATGCCGTGATATCGGTCGATATCAGCGGAAAGCGTTGCCAGAACGGTTGGTCGGTCTCCGGGGATTGGGTCGGTCTGAGAGTTCTCGGCGGTCATCGCGCCCGCAGAAACTCTGGCGCAGTTCGCCAGTGGAGTAGCTCATAACGGCGGAGCTCGCGGCGCACCCCCACGATAACGGAGGCGTCTGCGTCTGATAGGTCTCCGCCAATGCGAGCTTGAAGATCGTCGGCCACAGTCAGTACTGCGTCGATCGCTATGCGCTCGACAGCAAGATCGCCACGTGTAGCCAGGTGACCGCGGCGCCGGGTCGCTACGTCGCTGAGGATGGTTTCTGCAGCGTGCAACAGGTCCAGCGTGGGATCGCCCGTCACCGCCGTAGCCATCTTCCACATTATACCGAACATATGTTCGATTCGTCAAGGATTTTGTATTCGCCAGCGAGATGAGACAATGCCCTGGTGGTCACCGCCATCGTGCTGATCGAGGCGGAGCGCTCGGCCATCGCGCGCCTCGGCCCGGCACTTGCCGATGTCCCCGGCGTCGCGGAGGCCTATTCGGTCACCGGGGAGTTCGACTTCGTCGCCATCCTCCGGGTCAAGAACCACGAGGAGATCGCCGACATCGTGACCTCGCGGCTGTCGCAGGTTCCTGGCATCCTCAAGACACGAACCCACGTGGCCTTCAAGGTCTACTCCAGGCACGACCTCGAGGCGATGTTCAGCGTCGGTCTGCAGGAAGCTCGATAGGGCTCAGCGCCGGCCGGCGCGGCGCAACCGAAGCGCCACCAGAACAAGCAGGACGACCGCGACCAGGCTGCCGATCACCAGCCGAAAGAGAGTCTGAGCACGTTGCGATCCGAGGTCGGCCACCGGCGCCAGCGCCGAAGGGGCCGCAGCCGGGTGATTCGCCAACACAAGAAGGTGGCCCTCGATGTGCGCCGTGGTTCCCGTCGGCACGATGGTCGTCGCCGCACACGTCGGGCTGCAGCGGACGCGAATCGTGACCGCACCGCCTTCCGCCGCAATCAGCAGATCGGTATCCCGAACGCTGGCGGCGGCCAGGTCGCTCGAGGACATCCGCAGGATCGAATCCGTCCCAGGGTGCGGGTTGTTGGCAGTGGCCCGGTCGGCGACGTAGGCCGTGCCACCGCGAGCCATGAACCCGGAAGGTACGAAGGCCGCGCTCTCGACTCCGATGTCCCCGCCATGGGCGATACCTGACGTCACCAGCAGTGTCGATTGACCGGAGGCCGTGATCGCCCACACTGTGCCGCT
>VBDZ01000243.1 GCA_005881215.1 Chloroflexota bacterium
TGGGCGCCGCTGGTGGTGGCGGTGGTGATGACGATCGTGTCCTTCTACTACTACCTCCGCGTGGTGGTCGTCATGCTGGCGACGCCGGAGGAGGCGATCAGCGAGCAGCCACGGGTGGGGATCTCGACCGGCGGGGTCCTGGGGGTCGCGGCGCTGGCCACCATCGCACTGGGCGTCTTTCCCACCACGGTGCTCGACTGGGCGAGCCGCGCCGCCTCCCTACACTTCTAGGCGGCAGATGACGCTTGGAGCTCACTGGCAGTGATCGCCCCCTCCCC
>VBDZ01000244.1 GCA_005881215.1 Chloroflexota bacterium
GGCGCGCGACGGACCCGGCTCAACGCAATCGCGGGCTCGGCGCTGAGGTGGCGAGCATCATCTTTCACGGCAGCTTCTTCATCCTGCTGGTCGGCGTCCTCTACGGCAAGGCCGGCGGGTTCGTCGGTAACGCCGCCGTGGTCGAGGGCGACAGCTTCGTCGAGGCGCGCGCCAACTACGACAACCTGAGCGAAGGTGTGCTCTCGACCAACCATGCGAACTTCCAGGTCAAGGTCGACAGTTTCAGCGCCGTCTACTGGCCGGGCGGCGCCCCGAAGGACTTCACCTCGCGGGTTCGGATCTACGACGGGGGACGGCTGGCGGAGAGCAAGAGCATCCAGGTCAATCACTACGTC
>VBDZ01000245.1 GCA_005881215.1 Chloroflexota bacterium
GTGCGGCTCTTCCGCGGCGACCTGCATCTGAACCGGCCGCAGAATGTCTACGCGCTCGACACCAGCAACATGGACCTGCGCTGGCGCGGCGCGCTCCGGGTGGGGGAGAGCGTGGTCACCCCCGACGGTTACCGCCTGAGCTTCACCGGGCTGAAGCAGTACACGGACCTGACGATCAACAAAGATCCGGGGATCCCGATCGTGCTGGCGGCCTTCGTGATCGGCCTGTCGGCCCTCGTCATCAGCCTCTACCTGCCGCTGATGGGTCCCGAGCAGCGCCTCGCCCCCTCGAGAGAACTGACGGGCTAGCGTGCGGGATTCCCTCCCCCTTGTGGGGGAGGGTCAGGGTGGGGGTCTCAAGATAACGACGGCCGTAACGTTTTTGTCGTCGTATGGCCATGGTGATTGGGCCGAACGGCGGAGAATCGAGCAGCCCCGGCAACCGCATCCTTATACGCGTGCGGTGCCACCGTCTTTGCTATTCCAAACGGGGACAGGCGATCGTCGAGACCGCCCTGCTGCTGCCGCTCCTGATGCTCATGGTGATGGGTAGCGCGGATCTAGGTCGGGTGTTCTATTACTCGATCGCGGTCACGAACGCCGCCCGAGAAGCGGCCCGCCAGGGCACTTATTACGACCCGGTCAACAACGGGAATACGTTCGATACCTACGACGCCGTGCTGGCCGCCGCCCAGCAGGACGTCCCGGGCGACGTTGCGCTCAGCATCCCACCTCCCATCATCCCCTTCCATTGCCTGACCGGCCAACCATCGAGCTGGTCCGCCGAATATCCAACGGCGCCCAATGCCGGGTACGTCTACATCTGCTTCGATGGCCAGGAGACGCCCGCGCCGTCGACCGCCGCTCAGACCATCACCGTCACCATCCTCTATAACTTTCAGCCGGTAACGCCGCTGGCAAGCGTCGTCGGAGCCGCCACCGTGCACGTCGAAGCGTCGACCACGATGCAGGTGCAGAAGCAGCAATGAAAGCCCGGCGGCGAGGCCAGTCGCTCGTTGAGTTCGCGATGATCGCCCCCTTCCTGATCATGATCCTGCTATTGGTCGTTGACTGCGGCCGCGCCGCCTATGACTACTCGACGCTCGCGGGTGCGGCCCGGGAGGGCGCCCGAGCGGCGATCACCACCGGCAACAACCGGCCCGACAACAACCGGGTGATCGGCGCCGTGGAGCAAAACGCCATCGGCCTGGCGTTGAACAGCGGCGCCTGCGTCAATGATCCGCCGCCTGGCAGCCCGGCGATGCAGGCGAACACCGGACTGGTCTATGTCGGCGCCGGTAGCGGCAATGTGACGACCAATGCTCCGGGGGGCCAGGCGCCGGCCGGAGCCGGGGTATGCGGCGCGGTGGTGCCGAGCTACGCCGGCCACTACCCACTCACCGTCACGGTCAAATACAACTTCCAGCCTCTGACTCCCTTCGGCTCGCAGTTTTTCCCGAACGGGATCGTCATGACTGTTAGCAGCACCATGAGCACGGAGTATTGATGCACGCAGCCTGGTTGCGAAAGCAGTCAGGGCAGGC
>VBDZ01000246.1 GCA_005881215.1 Chloroflexota bacterium
AGCTATAGTACCGATGAGGTGAGGCGATGAGACTTCTCGGGTTCCAAATTCCCAACTTCACGTATCCCGGTGTGCCGAATGATCGACTTTTCGAGCAGATCGTGACGCTGGCCACCGCGGCCGAGCGCGGGGGGTTCGACTCCGTCTATGTCATGGACCACCTCTACCAGATTCGGGGCGTCGGCCCGCACACCGATCCGATGCTCGAGGGCTACACCCTGCTGGGTGGGCTCGCCGCCCGGACCACGCGCGTTCGGCTGGGGACGCTGGTCAGCGGCGTGACCTATCGAAATCCGGCCTTCCTGGCCAAGGTCGTGACGACACTCGACATCGTCTCATCGGGACGGGCGATTTGCGGTATTGGCGCCGCCTGGAACGAAGACGAGCACCGCGGCTACGGGTACGAATTCCCGCCGGTGGGCGAACGCCTTAGCCGGCTGGAAGAGGCGCTGCAGATCATCCGCGCCATGTTTCGGGAGGACGCGCCGTCGTTCTCGGGACGCTACTATCGGATCGAGCACGCTCTAAACGTGCCTCGACCGGTGCAGCCGAACGGCCCGCCGATCCTGATCGGCGGCGGCGGTGAGCAACGCACCCTCAAGCTGGTCGCGCAGTACGCCGACATGTGCAACTTCTTCGGCGATGTGGCGACGGTTCGGCACAAGCTGGACGTTTTGCAGCGTCACTGCGAGGCCGTCGGTCGTGATCCGAACACCATCATCAAGACCCGACTCGGAAGCTTGATCATCCGCGGCACGGATGCGGAGGCTGAGCGGGCGCTCGAGCGCCGGATGAAGGTGCCCGGCGTCAACCCGGAGTGGGTGCGCTTCGGGTACATCGTGGGCGGCCCCGAGCGGGTGAGCGAGCAGGTGCAGAAATTCCTCGACGTGGGCCTTGACGGCATGATCTTCAACATGCCGCACGTGGAAGATCCCCAGGCAATCGAGCTGGCCGGGAAGACCCTGGCCCGCCTCGGCCAACCGGCCGCCGTTCGTTAGCCGGGACGACGCGTGGCCGAAGAGCGGCTGTACACCATTACTGAGGCTGCTGAGAAGCTTGGCGTTTCGCCGGCGACGATTGCGAGCTGGATCCGGCTGGGCATCGTGAAGGCCAGTCGCCAGGACGAGCTCGGCCGGAATCGCTACACGGAGGCCGACCTGGTCGAGATGGAACGCCGCTTCCAGGAACGGCAGGCGCGCAAACGGGCCGGCGATCCCCGCGCCGGCTAGCCGGACCATCCAGCCGGGCACGTACAATACGGATCGTTCGCGAGGGGGAGAGGAGACCTTATGCAGGCACGGCTGCTGAACACGGCCGCCGAAAAAGCGGAGGCGGACGCCCTCATCGTGCCAATCTTTGAAGGCCAATCGACCGTGCCGCCCGAGGCCCAGGCGCTCGACAAGACCCTGAAGGGCGCCATCGGGCAACTGCTCAAAGATCGGGAATTCCGCGGCAAGTTCATGGAACTGATGCCGGTCCACAACCTCAACACCGTGGCCAGCAAGTGGACGGTCCTGGTCGGCGTCGGTAAGCCGGACCAGCTCGATATGGTGCGCTTGCGGAATGTGCTGCAGGCGGCCGGGCGGATACTGCGCAAGCGTGGGCATCGGCAGGTTGCCATCGTCCTGCCAAAAGCCGTGGCGGCGAGGGCGTCGGCCGCCGATCTGGCGCGGGCCGCCACCGAGGGCGTCGGCCTCAGCAATTTCGACGTTGGATCGCTGAAGACGCACCATGACCACGCCGTCACCCAGATCGATTCGCTCGGCATCATTGGGCTGAACAGCGACAAGAGCGCGGCGCAGGCGTTGAAAGACGCGGTTGCGCTCACGGACGCCACCAACCGCATCCGGGAATGGGTCAACGCGCCGGCGAACGCCTTTACTCCGGGGGTCTTTGCCGACCAGGTCAAGGAGTCGGTGAAGGGGACGGGGCTCGACCTCAAGGTGCTCGATATGGACGACATGCGCCGGCTCAAGATGGGCGCGCTGCTGGCGGTGGCGCGCGGCTCCGATGAACCGGCGAAGATGATCATCCTCCGCTATTCGGGTGGTCGCAGAGGTGGCCCGCTGCTGGCGCTGGTCGGGAAAGGCATCACCTTCGACAGCGGCGGCATCTCGATCAAGCCCGCCCAGAACATGGAGATGATGAAATCCGATATGGGCGGGGGAGCGGCCGTGGTCGGCGCGATGCTGGCGATCGCCGAGCTGAAGCCGAAGATCAATGTCATCGGGATCATCCCCACCACCGAGAACATGCCGTCGGGCAAGGCGATCAAACCCGGCGACGTCGTCACCGGCTCGGGCGGCAAGACCATCGAGATCATCAACACCGACGCCGAGGGCCGGCTGATCCTTTCGGACGGCATCACCTACGCCGTCAACGAGGGTGCGACCCACATCGTGGACATCGCCACCCTGACCGGATCGATCATGCGTACCCTCGGTCCGCTCGCCATCGGTGCGTTCGGGAACGACGCGAAGCTGATGGGACTGGTGCGCCAGGCCGCCGATCTCGCCGGGGAGCGCGTCTGGGAGCTGCCTACCTGGGCGGACTACGACGGCCTGATCGACAGCGAGATCGCCGACATCAAGAACTCCACCGTGCCCTGGGCGGGAGCCACGACGGCCGCGCTGTTCCTGCGCGAGTTCGTCGACGGCCGTCCCTGGGTTCACCTCGACATCGCCGGCAGTGCCTGGCAGGACGCGTCCGAGCTCAAAACCGTGCCGAAGGGCCCGACCGGGTCAGGGGTGCGCGTGATGGCGCACCTGGCCGGGCTGCTCGCCAATCAATAAGCCCGGCTCGTTGTCTCCCATTTACGAGCTGGCCGATCGGTACGTGGATCGGTCGGCCGCGCTCGACCCGATCGTGGCGACCTCGCGAGGCGTCATCGGTCACGATGCCGAGATGACCGACTACTCCCCGGAGGGTCAGGCGGCGCGGACCACGCTCGATCGGCAGACGCTGAGCGAACTGTCGCGACTCCGGCCGGCCGACGAGGCGGATCGGATCGCGGCGGAGGTGATGCGCGAGCGGCTCCAGGTCGCGATCGAGCAGGACCAGGCTGGCGAGCGCCTCCGCGATCTGCGGGTGATCGGCAGTCCATTCCAATCGATCCGGCAATGCTTCGACTTGATGGCCACCACCACGGATCAGGACTGGGAGGTGGTGGCAGCCCGGATGGAGCGCGTCCCCGCGGCGCTGCGCAGCTTCGAGGCCGGCCTGCGGGAGGGCATGAAGCGCGGGGTGGTCGCGGCCCGTCGCCAGGCGCTGGTCTGCGCCGAGCAGGGCGAGACCTGGAGCGGCGGCCGAACCGGCTCGGGGTTCTTCCCGACGCTGGTCGCGAAGCTCGATCGAAACGGCGCTGGCACGGACCGGCTTCGGCAGCGACTGGAGGCGGCGGCGATCAACGCCTCCCGGGCCTACGCGGAGGCGGCCCGGTTCCTCCGCGACGAGTACGCGGCGAGCGCCGCCCCACGCGACGCCGTCGGGGCGGAGCGCTACCAGCTCTGGGCTCGTGCGTTCCTGGGGGCGGCCATCGACCCGAAGGACACCTATCGATGGGGCTGGGAAGAGCTGCACCAGATCGAGGACCGGATGCGGGAGGTCGGTGCGCAGATCCTGCCGGGAGAATCCCTCGGGGCCGTGGTCCATTTGCTGGAGACCGATCCCGCGCGGTCGATCAACGGGGTGGACGCCTTCCGCAACTGGCTGCAGGAACTGATGGACCGCACCATCGCGGAACTGGATGGCGCCCACTTCGACATCGCGGACCCGGTCAAGCGGGTGGAGGCCATGATCGCGCCACCGGGCGGAGCCGCGGCGATGTATTACACCCGGCCGTCGGAGGACTTCAAGCGGCCGGGACGAACCTGGTACCCGACCCTGGGCAAGACCCGCTTCCCGCTCTGGGGCGAGGTCTCAACCGCCTATCACGAAGGCGTGCCCGGCCATCATCTT
>VBDZ01000181.1 GCA_005881215.1 Chloroflexota bacterium
ATCGCGATCGTCTCCTATTTCAACGACGCTCTCAACCTGATGCCACTCTTGAAGCTTGACGGTTATTACATCCTCGCCGACTGGCTGGAGATGCCGAAGCTGCGGGAACGGGCGCTCGCCTTCATCGCCGGACCGCTGTGGCGGGTCCTGTTCGTGGACCGGGAAAAGCTGACCCGCCGCGAGGTGCTGTATACGGTCTTCGGAGCCCTGGCTGCTGTGTACTCGTTCGCATCCATATTTATCGCCCTGGCATGGTGGGGCCGGCGCCTGCGGCCGCTGGTGCAACCGCTGTGGCTGACGCCGGGGCTGCTGACGAAAGTATTCGCGGCACTCGTGGTCGCGGCGATCGCGGTTCCGTTGGC
>VBDZ01000182.1 GCA_005881215.1 Chloroflexota bacterium
TTGTCATCGCGGACGGCCGTGCCTCCATCCTGGTGCGCAGCCAGGGGGAAGACCGGCTGGTCGGGCACTACGCCACCGGAGACTTCTTCGGCGAGCGGGCGTTGCTCGGCGGAGGCGTGCGGGCCGCCACGATTCTTGCCGATACCGCGCTCAAGCTGCTCGTCTTCAGCCGCGAAGTCTTCTGGACGGAGCTGGCCGGCCCGGTCGGCTGGCAGGCACGAGTGCGTGAAGCCCTCGAGGAACGCCAGCGTGTCCAAGCGGTGCCGCTCTTCAAGGGACTCGGCGAGCGTCAGCTTGACGTCCTCGCGGTCAAGCTTGAGATGCAACCGTTCGCCCCCGGCGACGTTCTGGTCCGGCAGGGAGACCCCGGCGACTCGTTCTACGTGGTCCGGGACGGCCTGGTGGACGTGAACCGGCAGGATGGCCGCGCCCGCCACAAGCTGGCAACGCTGAAGCCGGGGGATTACTTCGGCGAGATGGCGCTCCTCTACAACCAGCCACGCATGGCCACGGTCGTCGGCAAAGACGAAGGGTCCGTTTGGCGCCTCGACCGCCAGGACTTCCGCGATCTCGTCGGCCGCTACCTCCAACTCGAAGGCCCGATCGCCCGCAAGGCTCGATCGCGCCGCCTTGCCCCGTCGCGAGGACGGCGCTGATGCAGTGCTGGATCTGCGCATCGCCTGCGAGCGGAACGTGCCGTTTCTGCGGCCGCGCTGTCTGTCGGGACGACGCGAAGAACCACGTCTTCGTGCTCGAGGTGTACCCGGCGGACGGCACGCTCTACGGCCTCGCGGTCGAAGACGCGCTCTACTGCGGGGTCTGCAAGCCGAAGGCCGAACCGGTCCGGATGGATTTCCTCGACAGCACCGAAGGCGGACGTCCAAAGAAGGTGACGAAAAGCACACCGTCCGAGTGATGGACAACATGGTCGGAGGAGGGCTCCCAGCGGATAGTGACGACAAGCGGAACCCAATAGTGAGGAGGTGAAATCATGGCCGAGAAGAAGAAGGCGAAGGCGTCGAAGTCAAGTGACAAGCGAGAGACTGAGCGCAGAGTTAGCCGCGCGACACGCAAGAGCACAGTAAAGTAACGGTCGCCACAAGCGCGCTTGGGGCAGCCGATCGGCTGCCCTTTTCTTTTGCCCCCAAAGCCAGCATGATGTCGCCATGGACCCGATCCCGATCTTGCTCCGGACGGCGTTATTCGGGGGCTTACCGGCCGACCAACTGGACCCGCTGCTTCCCGCCATCCGATCACGCTCCTACGCGCGTGGCAGCTACCTCTTCCACGAGGGGGACGCAGGCACAACCTTCTATGTGATCAACACCGGCCAGGTCAAGATCGCCCGCCTCGGGCGGCAGGGTGAGGAAGCCGTCTTCGCCATTCTCCTCCCGGGAGACACATTCGGCGAATTAGCGCTCTTCGAGGACAACGCGACCCGGACGGCGGACGCCCAGGCGATGGATCTGACGGAATGCCTGACGCTCGAACGGCAGGCATTCGTCACCTTCATCGACCGTCATCCGGAGCTGACCCGGCATGTCATCCGGCTGCTGAG
Source organism: Chloroflexota bacterium (assembly GCA_005881215.1). Lineage (GTDB taxonomy): Bacteria > Chloroflexota > Dormibacteria > CF-121 > CF-121 > CF-13. The sequence goes on from VBDZ01000182.1 coordinate 1,559, forward strand.
CGGCTATATCCGAGGGATGGACGAGAGCTTCTCCGAGGCCGCCTTTCTCGACATCCCCGGCCGGGTCGCCAAGAAGCTGCTGGAGCTGTCCGAAACCCATGGCAAGCCCGCGGCCGTCGGCAACCGGATCACGATGCGCCTGACCCAGCGTACCCTGGCGGGCATGGTCGCGGCCAGCCGTGAAAACGTCAACCGCGCGCTGTCACGGCTCAGCGCCCGAGGCGACATCCTCCAGGAAGGCGGCTATATCACCATCCTGCGACCCTCGGAACTGCGCAAACGCGCCTGATCGCGGGGGCAGGCTCCTGCCCGGATCGGTGCATCACTGCTTCGAAGCCGGTAGTATTGCGGACGACGGCCGAGCCGGCTCGGCCCTGAGATCATCGGAGAGGGATTATGCCGTTGTACCTCGATCGCCACGATGTTCCCGGAGTGACCTCCGTGGATCTCGCAATGGCTCACGCCAAAGACGTCCAGATCGAAAAAACGTACGGGGTCAAGTACGTCACCTACTGGTTCGATCCCGTCCGAGCCACGGCTTTCTGCCTGGCGGAAGGCCCCAACGCCGAGAGCGTCGAGGCGGTCCACCGGGACTCGCACGGGCTGGTGGCGTCGAGGATCATTTTGGTGGACCATCGGTCGGTGGGCTCCTTTCTCGGCGCGATCCTCGAACCGGCTGTCGGTGAGCCCTTCGCCCATACGGCCTTCCGGGCGATCCTGTTCACCGACATCTGTGGCTCCACGGCGTTGACCAACCGTCTAGGTGATGTCGGGGCGATGGGGCTCCTTCGGGCCCACGATGCCATCGTGCGGAACGCGCTGGAGAGCCACGGTGGCAGCGAAGTGAAACACACCGGGGATGGGATCATGGCGTCGTTCCTGTCCGTACCCCAGGCGGTTGCCTGCGCGCTCGAGATCAACCATCAGGTGCAGGAGCGCAATCGCGAAGCGAAAACCGAGCTGCCGCTGCGGATCGGCATCAGCTGCGGCGAGCCCGTGACTGAAGAAGGCGACCTCTTCGGCGCGGCTGTCGAGCTGGCGGCCCGGCTCTGCGGCCACGGCGCGGCCGGTACGATTCTCGTGTCAGGCGCCATCCGCGAGCTCTGCCTTGGCAAAGGCTATTCATTCGTCGATCGCGGCCGGGCCAAGCTCAAGGGGTTCGATGATCCGGTCCGGATCTATGGGGTCAGCGTGGCTGGCCTTGCTGCCGCCGAGAATCCTCAGCACCCCGCGCATTAGGACATCGGCGGCAGCCTGACTCAGGACGCGAGGCCGTGAATGGCAGTGGCTGCCAACAGCCAGACCCGGCGGAGTGGCAGGGTCGCTGCCCGCGCTGCGGCCTTCCGACGTTGGGCCCTCGACGCCCGCCTCATCTGCAGGGCGGCGGCGGTTTGCGCCGCGTCAGCCTGGAATCGCTGCATCCGACCGGTCGCCAGCTCGTACTCGTACCCGTTCATTTCTTGATCCTCCTAATTCGGATGGCACGAGCGTACGCGCGAGTGGGCGCCTTCTCTATGCCGGTCGACACCGAGCTGGTGTGTCGTTTGGCACGTTAGCCGGGCTGCTATGAAGCAATTTCCCGCAACCGGCATGGAAATGACCCATATCCTGGTGGTGCTCGACCTTGGCAGGTCTCGTGATTGGTACCGGGATGTCCTTGGGGCAACGTTGACGGGCGAGTATGGCGGAACGTCGGCGGTCTTCAATTTTCAGGGGGCGTGGCTTCTTATCGTGACGCCCGGTGGTGAAACCAGGGACAAGCCGGGAACCCAATTCGCGCCTCCACCGGATCCGTCGAAGATCAGTCACAGCATCACAATCCGAGTGCCGGACTGCCGGGCCGCCTACCAGCTACTTCGTTCCCGCGGTGCTGAGTTCCTCACCGAGCCAGTCGAGTCAGGATGGGAGATTCGCTGTTTTTTCCGCGATCCCGACGGGCACCTATTCGAGATCAGCGAGCGCAGGGGGTAGCCCGGACTACCAGCTGAACTGGCCTTAGGGTCTCGTCCGAAGCGTAGCGAACGATGCGACTAGCATTGCGAGCATCAAAATGGTGGTCTAGCAGTCACGTGGGAGATATGGCTGGCCACAACCTGCCTGCTCAGCTGACGACGTTGATCGGACGGGAGCGCGAGATCGGCGAGTTGAAGGCGATGCTCGTCCGATCCCGGCTGGTGACCCTCACCGGAGCCCCTGGCTGCGGTAAGACTCGCTTGGCTCTCGCGGTTGCCGCGGACACTCGCGACATGTTTCGCGATGGCATCTTCTTTGTGGAGCTCGGACCGGTGGCCGACAGCGCTCTCCTCGAGCAGACCATCGCCAGGAGCTTCGGAGTGCGCGAGGGCCCAGACCGCCCACCTATGACTGCACTTGTCGAGCAACTCAGGGACCAGGAGCTACTGCTGATTGTGGACAACTGCGAACACCTTCTGGATGCATGTGCCGAATTCCTCGAAACGGCGCTGAGCTCATGTCCGAGCCTCCGGGTGCTGGCGACCAGCCGTGAGCTCCTGGAGGTGAATGGCGAACTGGCCTTTCGCGTCCCCTCGCTGAGCTACGCCACGCAAGAAGACGACCACGATCAGGAGTATGACGCCCCGCGGCTTTTCATCGATCGAGCCCAGCTGCGGCTCCCGACCTTCCGCCCGACGCCTGAGGATTTGAAAGCAATCGGGGCCATCTGCCGGCATCTGGACGGCATCCCACTGGCCCTCGAGTTGGCGGCCGCGAAGATTGATGTTCTCTCGCCGGTCCGGATTCTCGACCACCTCAGTGACCGCTTCCGGCTCCTGACGGGAGGTCGCCGCCGCCGGGGCGGCAGGCAGCAGACATTGCGTGCCGCCGTAGATTGGAGCTACGCGCTTCTCTCCGCGACCGAGCAGCAGGTGTTCCGGCAGCTCGCGGTGTTCGGCGGAAGCTTCACGCTGGTGGCGGCTGAGGCCGTGTCGACGAGCAATGGAGTCCGCGGCGAGGACGTTCTCGAGCTCGTCGCCCAGCTGCTGAAGAAATCACTGGTCGTTGTCCAGCAGAGTGATGGCGAACTCCGTTACCGAGTCCTGGAGACCCTCAGTGAGTACGGTCGCGAGAAGCTGCTCGAAGGTGACGAGCTCACTGACGTGCGCGATCGGCATCTCCGATTTTTCAGCGGCATTGCCGAGGCGGCCTTTAAGGAATGGCGCACGGCAGCGCACGCGCTTTGGCTTCAACGACTCTCCCGCGACCTGGAGAATCTTCGCCTTGCGCTCGACTGGGCACGAGAGCAAGACCGTGGTGCCTGGGTCCGTCTGTCGGGCGCACTCGCCTGGTTCTGGTTGTCAAGCGGTCGGCTGACCGAGGGCCGCTCGCGGGTGGAGGAGTCGCTTCGTGCCGGTGAGGGGACGGATGCCGAACGCGCACGAGCGCTGGATGGTGCCTGCGCGATCGCTTACAACCAGGCTGATTTCACCGCGCTGGCCACCTTTGCCGGCGAGCAGGCGCGCGTCTGTGGGGAGCTTGGCGACAAGGCCGGGCTCGCAAGCGCACTCACATCGCTTGGCGCAGCCGCGCTGTTCCAGGACCACGACCTCGAGGCGGCCGAGTCATTCGTCAGTCGGAGTCTGGACGTGAGCGTGAGGGCCGGGTTCGCGGTGCAGGCAAGCGAGGCTCTCACCATCCGTGGCTTGATTGGGTTCTGGCGGAACGACCTGGAGAGCGTACGGGAACCCTGGGAGCGCTCGCTCCAATTGTGCGAGGAGGCTGGCGATGTCCCTCAGCGCATTCGCATGCTCGTTGATATGACGTGCCTCAACCTGATCCGTGGCAAAGTCGCCGACGCCGGCCACTCTGCGGCTGCTGCGCTGGCGGCCTACCGAGCAGCACCCGGGCATCACAACCTGGAAGAGATGTTCCTCGAGTGCTATGCGTGGCTGGCCATCGAAGGCGGGGATGAGGTACGCGGCCTGCAATTGGCAGGCGCTGCCCGCGCCCTATCCCGATTGAGCGGCGCCCTTGCGGCGCCGACCTGGGAACGGTACTGGGCGGCGGTCCTTCGCCGGGCAACAGTGGCCTTGCCATCCGCTATCGCCGAACGCGCCTTGAATGAGGGGTCTCGCCTGGACCTGCAGGGGGCCTTCACACTGGCTCTCGCCGTGACGACGGGAGGCTCCACTAGCGACCGACGCTATGTCGAGGTGGCCGGCATAAGGCTGACGCGCCGCGAGCGCGATATCGCGGTGATGGTTGCCAGGGGAATGAGCAGCCGGCAGATCGCCTCAGCACTCGTGTTGGCGGAGCGCACGGTCGAGGGCCATGTCGAAAATCTGAGGAACAAGCTCGGCGTCCACTCGCGAGCGAGCGTTGCGGCCTGGGTCGCGGCGAACGGCCTACGCACCGAGGCCCCCCGCTAAGCCCAGCAAACATCAGGTACCCGCGGGAACCAAAAGCAGGTATTTCCCACGCTGCGCCGCGAAGCATCTGCGCGTAGCTTTGGCGGCGGATGAAGGTGATTCGCTCTGAGCGATTCCTGGCAGAAGGAGGGGCGCAACGATGAGTCCCGCGTGCTATCGCCATTTTTTGCTCCTGACGAGCGCGCGACCGCCTCGGGATGGCGTCGATGAAATAACCAAGCGGGCAGCCCGCGTGGTCTTTGCGGCCATCATGGCGGCGCCGGACCTGCCCATGGAGAGCTACGAAGGACGGACGTGATTCACGTGGAGGTGAACCGCGAGGTGCTGTTTGTCGGGTCGGATCAACTACTGGAGCTGTGTTAAGGGAGGCCGAGCAAGATGCGAAAGTTCTATCGAGCGGTAGTAATCCCGGTGGTTGGCGCGGTCCTGCTCTTGAGCAGTGCCACCGTAGGCACCGCCGCCACTGCGACACTCATCGGAGAAACCTTCACCTGGGTCGGGGTAGAGTTCAACGGCTTTTTCTCCTGCCAGCAGCGCACTCCACCCTCGTCGAGCAACATTTCCTATGAAGTCTCGACGTTCCCGGGCGGAGGGGCAGCGACCGGACCATACCCCGGCAACTTCATCGAAGACGGCAACATTACCTTCGATAGTGGCACTGGCGTGATTACCGCTTGGGAAGTCGAAGACTTCATGGTCGAGGATTCCAGTGGCAACCTCACGGTAACGGGGACGAAACACCTGCCGCCAGGCGTGGGGACGGCAAGCTGCACCAACCTTTCGGCAACGAACCCCATATCGACCGGACAGGCATCCGCCGCGCTTGCCTACGACGCGACCATCAACACCACAAGCCCGCCAACGCCGGACAGTGGCACGTCGACGGTCACCTTGGACTTCTCGACAGACGGCGATAGCGTTACAGGGTCGCACTTCTCCGAAACCTTTGGTGTTCTGAACCCGGAGCAGCAACTCCAAGCTCTCATCGGCATCGTGCAGGGCCAGCAGCTTGGTCCTGCCAAGAGCCTCGCCACCAAGCTTATGGAGATCCTCGCTTCGGTACAGGCGGGGAAGACGAATACGGCGTGCAATCAGCTCCATGCCTTTGAACATGAGGTCGCTGCACAGTCGGGCAAGTTCGTTGCTGCCGACAATGGTCTGATCGCGGCGGCCATGCAAATCGAAGTCGCCCTGGGCTGTTGAGTCTCAATTGAGGGAGGGACGCTTCCCTCCCTCAACCCACCGAGGGAAGCTTGAAACGTCGTCGTGGCTGGCGGTGGCCTGATCGCGGCTGGCTTGGCGCATCTGCTCGGCCGACCCTCGTGTGGTCGGTGCGATGGCTTGGCCTCATGGCGTACGGAGCAGGGATCGTCGGTTTCATCGGCCTCGGGATGCTCCTGAACCGACAGGCCGGCGTGCCCTCAGGCAGGCGGCCTGCAGTCCGACCCGCGGCCTGAGTCCAGGGAACTCGCAAGTTTGCGCCCGCTCGCGTGGTCAACGATTTAGTGAAGACCCGGCCCAAGAGCACGGAAAGCTTGCGCTCGTTGGAGACTGGCGCCTGAGCCTGGCCCGGGTCCTCGCGGACGACGACGAGGAAAACAGTCGGCAGAGTGGCGGCTCCTCGCCAGCTCCCGCTCCCCTTGCACTCTGGAGCTGGTGGACCCTCGGCTTGCTGCTCATAGCCCTGCTGCCACGTCTCATCTACCTCTTTGCCATCTCGAATCCCGAAAACGCTGGCGACGGGCTGTATACGGATGTCTACCAGCACTGGCAGATCGCCTACCTCACCAAAGAGATCGGATTGAGCCACGGCCTGCGCCTCTGGGACCTCAAGGGAGTGGAGTACTTCTGGGGAAGCCTGCACCCAATCGTTCTCGTCATCCTCTTTTTTGTCACTGGCTCTACCGACATCGTGCTCGCAAGGGTCCAGAGTCTTGCCTTCGGATCGCTCGGCGTGGTGTTGATTTTCCATCTCTGCCAGCGCTATTGGAACGTCTCGGTTGCTGTTGCCGCGACGGCTTTTGCTGCTTTCGCGCCTACGAGCGTCTTCAACGATTCGTCCGGGATGCTCGAACCCATGGCAGTCAGCCTGTCACTCCTCGGCATTTGGCTGCTGTCCAAACGCTCCCTCTGGGCCGGAATCGCTTGGGGGCTTGCCACCGCGGCCCGACCCGAGGCCTGGCTGTCTTCACCCGGACTTGTCCTCGCGTCGTTCTGCGGCCGGCGACCCGGCGCCGATGGTTCCTGTTGCTTCTCGGGTTTATGAGCGTCATGGGCGCCCAAATGGCATTTCTCACTGCCCGGACCGGCAACCCCATTTATCCGCTGTACTGGAATTACCTGGGCAATGCCGGCGGCCGGTGGATGAAGCCGCTGGTCGCCAGCCAGCAATCGGCCAGGCCGTTGTTTGTAGCCCTCTGGGCATTAGCAACGGTCGGCTTGCTTACGACGCTCTGGCGCCGGCCGCGATCGTATTTGCTCTTGCTTTATGGATTCGGGTCATGTGCGCTGGTCTTCGGTCTGTTCGGCCTGACGGCATTTATCACCGAGTGGTACCCCTGGCGCTGGATGATGTGGATCCTCGCCTTCCCGTACGACTTTGCCGCCTTGCTCGTTGCGATTGGCTTGTTCGTAATCGCGCCTCGTTATGTTGGAAGGGGAATTCGGCCGCTCACCTGGGTGACTGCCGGGGTCCTGCTGGTCGGCGCGCAGCTGACCTGGATCCCCATCCAGACGGCGTACACGAGCACAGCCGCGGCCTGGAACACCGACGTCGCCACGGGTCGCTACATTGCTGGCATCTTCGGTCAGGCTGACTACCGCGACGGCGCGCTCAACCTGCCTCCGCCCGACCATCCCGCGGTCACGTATGCGCTCGTGCACTATGGTGGGCTCGAAGGCCGGCATTTCATCAGCCAGTTGTACGACCCGTTCTATTACCTTCCGGCTGGCTACCACTACGCGGATCATCCGGCGACGGCGGGCACGCTCCTTCAATGCTGGCTGTCCACCACCAATACGTCCATCTTCGTGATCCCCGACGATCGCCGAGACTACCTCGCCTATGCGGCGGATCATCCGGCGTGGTTCGAAATGGTTGGGCGGGTCGCTGCCTACAGCTGGACGATCGAGGCCGTCCACGTCCCCACGCCATCGCCGCAAACATGCGCGCAGTCTGCCCTGAACACTCGAGCCGGTGGCGAATAAGACGGTCGCCTGGCCGCGGCAGGTAGGCTTTGGGTGATGCAGGTCCCGGCGAAATGGTTCACCGCCGGCGCCGCAGTTCTCGCGCTCTCCGCCTGCGGTGGGACGTCTACCACCGCATCGACTACCAACGCGCCATCATCTGCCGCCAGCCGCAGTCCCGCCGCGGCGTCG
>VBDZ01000183.1 GCA_005881215.1 Chloroflexota bacterium
GGTTGCCGCCGCCGTTCCAATCGACAAATCGGAGGCCGCTCGGACCCTGCTCGATGAGGCATTCGTCTCCTGGCCGACTGGAGGTCCGGCGCTCGCCACGCCCTTGCTGCTCCAGGCCCGCGAGCTGGCGGTGAACGGATCGCCGGCGCTCCGCCAGCGGGCGGATACGGCCTGGGCGTTCAGCACCTTCGTCAGCGGCGACCCGGCTGGCATCGGTGTGCTTGATGCCGCGGTCGGGGAGGCGCTCGCGAATCCCGAGGCGGATACCACCGACTTCGCCTGGAGCTGGGGGACGCTCGGTACCTACGGAAACCTGGCGAAGTGGACCGAACGCTTTACTGAGGCGACGACCGCGTACGAAATCGGCATGCAGGCTGCCGAGCGGATGCGCCTTCCGGTCGCGATCGCCGCGGTGGCCGTCATGCACGGCGACACCTGTCTTCGGACGGGCAAGCTCCGCGAAGCGCTCGAGCTCGCCGACCGGGCGTGGCTGCTGGCGGACCTGGCGCCGGAGCGAGCATTCTGGGCGGCCA
>VBDZ01000185.1 GCA_005881215.1 Chloroflexota bacterium
GGAAAAGGGACGACCGAGATCCCGGTAGCGGTCGATGGCCCGAAGCGCATTGATGAAAACTTCGGCCGTTACGTCTTCGGCCGCCGCCGCGTTACCCACCCGTGCGTAGACGAATCGGTAGATGCCGGCGACGTGGCGATCGTAGAGAAGCCCGAAGGCCTCCGGATCGGACCTGGCCCGCTCAATGAGACCCCGTTCTTGTTCGTCCATGCGGGCAGCCTATGGGCGTTCGGAAGCGGGGTCATCACGGAATTTAATGACTGTTAGTGAGGGAAACCATGCAAGCCGTTCTCGATACCGCTAGTACTGACTCGTTCTCGGAGGGACGCGGGGGGTCTGCTACGGGGACCACGCAATTCGAATGGACGGTGGTGCTGCTATGCACCTGGCTGATGAGCGGTGCCTACCTCGACGCCTGGGCGCACCGGCACCTGGCGCGGCTGGAGACCTTCTTCACCCCCTGGCACGCGGTGCTCTACACCGGGATGTTCGCGGTCCTGGCCTTCCTGGCCATCACAGCGCTGCGCAACCAGGCGAAGGGAAAGTCGTTGGGCGAGGCCTTACCGGCCGGTTATGGCCTCTCGCTGGTCGGTTGCGTCCTGTTCGGGATCGGCGGGGTGATCGACATGTTCTGGCACCTCCGATTCGGGATCGAGGTCAGCCTGGCGGCGCTGGTCAGCCCGCCCCACCTGCTGCTGATGCTCGCTCTGGGCCTGATCGTGACCGGACCTCTGCGCGCCGCGTGGCGCCGGCCCGGGATCCAGGCTCCCGTGACCGCCATCATCTCGGCAAGTCTCCTCCTCTCGATGTTCACCTTCTTCGACCAGTTCGACCAGCCGCTGGTCAATCCCTGGGCTGGCACGCAGGTGGGTTCGCAATCGACCATCGCCTACGCGCAGCAGCTGGGCATCCTCGGCATCATGGTGCAGACCGCCCTGCTGATGGGCATCATCCTTTACTTATTGAGCCGCTTCACCCTGCCGTTCGGGAGTCTGACGCTGCTCGTCGGCCTGAACGGCGCCATGCTCGGCTCACTCGAGCAACATTTCGAGCTGATCCCGGTCGCGGTCGTGGGCGGCCTGCTGGCCGACCTCGTGGTGCTGTGGCTCCGGCCAGGACCCGAGCGGGTGACCGCCTTGCGAATCGCGTCATTTCTCGGCCCGATCGGGGTCTCCTCGCTCTACCTGCTGGTCGTCGAGCTCACCCGCGGGATCGGCTGGCCCGTCACGCTCTGGCTCGGCTCGATTCTGGTGTCAGGCGCGATCGGCTTCCTGCTCAGCTGCCTGACGGTACGCCCGCAGACCCCGGCCTGATTCGACCCTCGCAAGGGCCGATAGCTCGGCCTCGTTTTACCCACACAAGGGGGTATCCATTGGCCGGTCGCGCCGTCCTCGCGGTTTTGCTCACGATCGGGTTCTACGTGCTCGCGATCGGGCTGGCCGTGGCCCTGCTGGCGGTGCCCTACTTGGAGTGGACCGACCTGCACCGCATCAACCTGCGGATCACGATCTTCTGTCTCGCGGGGGCGGCCATCATCCTGCTGTCGATCCTGCCCACCTTCGAGCACTTCCGCATCCCCGGCGAGCCCGCCAGCCCGCGGTCGCATCCGCGCTTGTTTGCCGAGCTGAGCGCCATCGCCAGGGCGGTCGGCGAACCCCTCCCCGAAGAGGTCTATCTGGTGCAGGACGTCAATGCCGGCGTCCGGCAGCGGGGCGGCGTCATGGGAGTTGGGGGTCGCCGGGTCATGCTGCTCGGGGTTCCCTTGATGTCCATCTTGCGCATCTCCGAGTTTCGCGCCGTGCTGGCGCACGAGTTCGGGCATTATCGCGGCGGCCACACCCAGCTCGCGCCCTGGATCTACAAGACGCGCGAAGCGATCGGGCGGACGCTGACGCATCTCTCGGGCCATAGCGCAATGCTGATGTGGCCGTTCCTCCAGTACGGCCGCATGTTCCTGACCATCACCCAGGATATCTCCCGGCTGCAGGAGTTCGAGGCCGATGCGCTGGCGGCGCGGGTGGCCGGGGCGAAAGCCTTTATCGGCGGGCTTCGCGGCGTCTACGGCGCCAGCGTGGCCTATGCCCACTACTGCCGCGAAAACACGCCGGTCTATGCGGACAGGCTGACCCCGCGGCCGGCCCCGGATGAACACTTCATGCGGTTTCTCCGACTGCCTCGAACCGGTGACCTGATCCGCAAGGCGATGGCGGAAGAGTTGAAGCACCCGGAGCTCGATGCTTTCGACAGCCACCCGCCGCTGGCGGCGCGGATCGCCGCCCTGGAGAAACTCCCCGCCGGCAACGACACGAGCAGCGAGCCGCTGGCTGCATCGTTACTGGATCCGATCGCGCCGGCGAACGCGGCTATGCCCGCCGAGGTTCCGGTCGCCGCGCCAGTGGCCGGGGCGCTGCCCTGGGAGGACGCCGGCGCAGGCGGCGAGCAATTTCGCTGGGACGACGACGTCCGGCGCAGCTTTCACATCCTGCGCGGCTGGACGGTCGGAACCCTGCCCGACCTCGCTCCATCCGTGGGCAAGGTCGGCGGAAAGATCGGGACGCGTTGGGTCGCCGACGAAGAGGCGGCGCGCAGCGGACGGGCCATGCTGGCCGGGGCGCTTGGGCTGGCCATGGTGCGCGCTGGATGGGTGGTCGAAGCCGGGGCCTCGGGGCGCGCGGTGCTTCGAAAGGACGACGCGGTCGTCGACCCGGCAGGCGAAATCGAGCAGCTCGTCGACGGCTCGATCGATGCCGCGGCATGGCGGGCTAAGACGACGATGATGGGCATCGCCTCGCTCCGTCTCGACGCGCTCAGGCGCGCCGCCTGACCGAGCTCCGCTCAGCCGCCGTAGAAGAAGCGGGTCACGTGAAAGAAGATCGGCGCCGCAAAGGTGAGCGAGTCGACGCGATCGAGGATCCCGCCGTGGCCCGCGATGATGGTGCCGAAGTCCTTGACGCCGCGGTCGCGCTTGATGGCTGACATGACCAGGCCGCCGACAAAACCCGTGAGGGCGATGATCAACGCCTGCAGGCCGGCCTGCCAGATGGCGAAGGGCGTCGCCCACCAGAGGAGGGCGCCGAGCAGCGTGGCTGCGGCAACACCGCCGACAAAACCCTCGATGGTCTTGTTGGGACTGACGTGGGGCGCGATCTTCCGCCGGCCGAAGAGCTTGCCGAAGATGTACTGGAGCACGTCGCTGCCCTGGACGACGATCACCAGGAACAGCAGCAGCGTGGGGCCGGGCGTGCCATGCCCGCGGATGCCGAGGCCGAGCAGGGCGGGCGCGTAACTGAGACTGTAGACGCAGATCATCAGCGCCCACTGGATGGCGGAGACCCGCTCCAGGAAGTGGGTGGTGTCTCCCGACATCGCGATTCGTAGCGCCAGGAAGAGGAAGGCGTAGACGGGAATCAGGATGCTGAACAGCCCGTACCAGTGAATGCCGACCAGCAAATACTGCAGCGGCGTAATCAGGAAGAAGCTCCAGAGCAGGGCCCGGTGATCGGCCGGCCGGGTGGGGATCAGCGTAATGAATTCCCGCAGGGCCAGGAACGAGATCAGGGCGAACAGCACCACCGCGCCGATCGGGCCGATCACCACGCTAATGGCGAAGATCACGCACATCACCCACCAGGCGTTGATGCGCGCGTTCAGATTCCGGACCGTCGTCAGCGCCCGCTCGTCGCGAGCCCGGCGCGCGATCAGCCGGCCGGCCACGGTGGCGACGATCAGCAGCACGACCAGCCCGCCGAACAGCCTCTGCAGCGCGACGTCGTGCAGGAGGATCACGCCGCCGCCTTCAGGGCGCGGACCGACTCGCGGGCCCGCTGAAGGAATGCGTCCTTCGTCTCGTCCGGCTGGAGTCGTAACGGCGTGCCGAACGTGATCCGGCTCAAGATGGGCACCGGCAAGAGATGGCCCTTGGGGAGGATGCGGTTCAGGTTTTCGAGATAGACGGGAACCACCGCGACCTGTGGCTTCGCTCGGCAGAGGTGAAAGAGCCCGCTGCGGAACGGCGCGACCTCGTCGCCGGAGCCCCGCGTTCCCTCCGGAAACAGGATGAGTGAGTGCTGATCCCCGAGCGCCTCGATCATCTGATCGACCGCCTGCCGGCCGAGCTGGCCGGCTGGGGTGCCGGGGGAAGCGGCCCGGTCGATGAGGACGGCGTTGAAGACCCGGGCGGCCAGATAGCGGCGAATCACATCACGCGCCCAGTAGTCGCGGGCGGCCACCGGCCGGGTGCGGCGACGCAGCCACGGCGGCAGGTACGACCACAGGACGATGAAGTCGAGATGACTGCTGTGATTGGCGATGTAGATGCGTTGCTCCTCGCTAGGCGCACAGCCGGCCCAGCGGACCGTGCTGCCGGCGACGATCTGCGCCGCGGTCGCAAGGATGGAGTCGATCACCCGGGTACACGATCCTGCAGCTCACGGGCGATCAACCGCAGCCGACGGATGATGGTCAGCCCGGCGCCCAGCCCGATCACGAGCAAAGCAAGAAAGAGGATGCGACCCTGGAACCCGGCGACGATGACTTCGATGACGGAGAGCAAGCAGGCGAGGGTGAGGGTGGCCATCCGGTGCTGCTTGGCCATCGGTCCCATGAAGCTCTGGGGGAAGCCGAGTGAGCCGCCGAACACCCGGACGTAGGCGGTGAGGACGGCCAGCAGCGCGACCAGCCAGCCGAGCGCCATGCCGGCTGAGTCGAGCCAGATGAGGGCGTATCCTGCCGGCGCCAGGATCAGCACGTCGGCAATCCGGTCGGGTACTTCATTGAAGAGGTCGCCGGTCGGCGTCTTGCGGCCGCCTTCGACGGCGACCAACCCATCGAGCATGTTGGCGAGCAGGCGCAGCTGAATGCTGCCGGCGGCCACGATCAGCAGAAAGACCTGGAGCAGGGGCGCGACGTGGGGAAGAAGGAGGAAGCACAGACCGGCAGCCGCGGCCGGCACCAGGCTCAGCAGCGAGATGACGTTGGGTTGAACGCGCCGACGCGCCAGCCCGGCTGCCAGCCCGCGCGCCCAGGCGCGGCCGCGGGTCTTGAGCGGTCGCCGCGAGGTCCGGGTCGACGGATCCGGCTGCATCCTTTCTATAACGCCGGTCGGCTGCAATACCACTCGGAGGCTTACGCTTGCCTGGATGCGGGTGGGCCCAGTCCTCCGAAACGCGGGCAACCCGTCGCGGCAGCATATGTTCGCGGTCGCCCGGATGGCGGAGCAACTCGGCTACGACTCCCTCTGGGCCACGACCCACACCGCCATCCCGGTCCGCTTCGAGAGCCGCTATCCCTACGATCCGAGCGGGCGTCCCGGGTGGGACGCGACCACGCCGTGGGGGGATGCGCTGCTCAGCCTGGCGTTCGCAGCGGCCATCACCGAGCGCGTCCGTCTCGGCCCGTCGGTGATCCCGTTGATCACGACCGACCCGCTGACGCTGGCCAAGCAGGCGGCCACCCTGGACCTCTACTCCGACGGACGGTTGGAACTCGGCATCGGCGCCGGCTGGCTGGTCGAAGAGGGAAACGCGCTCGGACGGCCGACCGACCACCGCCTGGCCAGGCTCGAGGAAACGCTCGACATTCTGCGGCTGGCCTGGAGCCGTGAGACGTTCTCCTACTCGGGCCACTTCTGGAACATCCCCGAGGTTGGGGTGAATCCCAAACCGCCGCAGGGCGACCGCTTGCCGATCTGGATCGGTGGGCAGGGGCAGCGCGCGCTGTCGATCGCCGCGGCCCACGACTGCGGTCTGATGCTGTGGTTCGCCGAGCCCGACGCGGTTCGAGACTACGTCGCCCGTTTTCGGGCGGCAGGTGGGATCGGTCCGGTGGCCGCGGCGATGCCGCTGGGGCCGAATGCCGGCCGCTGGTTGGAGTTGAGTCGCCAGTATGCGTCCGCCGAAACCGACCTCCTGATTCTCACCGGGTATGGACAAGCGGCGAGCGTGACCGCGGAGCTCGAGCAGTTCGCGGCGCAAGTGCTGCCCGAACTGCAATGACGCCGAAGCGGTCATTTCGGGATGCGGTGAACGCCGTGATCAGGGATCTCCAACGGGGCGAGGTCCTGACCTACGGCGAGGTGGCCCGGCGCGCCGGCTACCCGCGCGCCGCCCGAGCCGTCGGCAACGTGCTCGCCACCACGATGGGACTTCCCTGGTGGCGGGTGGTTCGGGCCAACGGGGAGCTGGCTGCCCATAGCCGGGAGGAGCAGGTCCGCCGCCTGCGACGGGAGGGCGTCCTGGTTCGTGACGGGCGGTGGCAGCCGCGCCGGGACTCAAAAAAGCCAACATCGAGGCGCCTGCCTTAACACCGGTTAACGGAACGTTGACCGGCCGCCGAAATCCGGCTACGCTAGACAAACTCAACCACAGCATCGGAGGGAGGGAAAGCTTGAAAGTAGAACGGCGACCCTATCTGGTCGTGGCGGCATCGGCCGCTCTGGCCTTATCCGCACTTGCACCTGGCGTCGGTGGCCTTGCCGCCTCGGGAAGTGCGGGAACTTCCGCTCACCTGACATATGCGGGAAAGACGCACCTCGCCGCCGGGCGCACCAGCTCGACCGCGGACAGCTTGACCGATCAGACAGCGCCGGCCATCGAGGCGGACAGTCACCCGCCCCAGAACCCGAACCTGAACCATGTGGCCGCGAGTGGCGTCCCGCGGCCGGCTGGAAACGCACTGGCAACTGGTCAGCTGTCGAACTTCGGCGGTTTTACCGGCATCAATCACGAGAACCAGCGGCATTCCGGTACCGGCGCCTACGCCATGACTAACTTCAGCCTGGAGCCGCCCGACCAGGGGCTCTGCGTTGGTGGCAACTTTGTCGTGGAGACCGTCAACGATGCTCTTCGCGTCTTCAGCAAGTCCGGTACGGCACTCACGTCGACCACCGCGCTCAACCAGTTCTTGCTGGCGAAGCCGGCCGTCATTCGCACCAGCCCGCCGGTGTTCGGCGACTTCATCAGCGATCCCAAGTGCTACTTCGATTCCGATACGCAGCGCTGGTTTCTGACCGCGCTGCAAATCGACCTCGATC
Source organism: Chloroflexota bacterium (assembly GCA_005881215.1). GTDB lineage: Bacteria > Chloroflexota > Dormibacteria > CF-121 > CF-121 > CF-13. The sequence goes on from VBDZ01000185.1 coordinate 7,031, forward strand.
CTGTAACCGAGGCCTTTGGTACCCATTCCAAGCAATACGTGGCCGTTAGCAATACGAATGACCCAACCCAGTCCTGGAGCGTGTTCTTCTTCGACACCACCGACGCCACGGGCGGCGCTCACGCCTCGTGCCCCTGCTTCGGTGACCAGCCGCTCATCGGCGCAGACGCGAACGGCTTCTACGTGAGCACGAACGAGTACAACTTGCACCCGTTCGGGTCGTCATTCAACGGCGCGCAGATTTACGCCATCTCCAAAGCTGCCATCGAGGCGACGCCGGCAGCAACGCCGACCACGATCCCGGTGGTTCAAATCAACGCCGGACCCATGCTCCTGCCGAACGGCGGACTGGCATTCTCGGTGCAGCCGGCAACCTCACCGTCGGCAGCGTATGAGTCCGCCAATCGTGGTACCGAATATTTCATGAGTGACCTGGACTTCAGCGCTGCGCCGGCCATTGGCATGGGTGCCTCCGGCCTCGCCGTTTGGGCACTGACCAATACCGCGTCGCTCAGCACGACACCCGCCGTAGGCTTGGCGGTAACGGTGATTGGCAGCGAGTTCTATGGCCAGCCGCCCAACGCGGAGCAGAAGTCGGGCGAGCTATTTCTCGGCGATGCGACCCACAATCCGCTCGCGCTCGTGGCAGCCAATGACGACCGCATGAACCAGGTCGTCTTCGCGAATGGCAAGCTGTGGGCAGGCGTCAACAGCGCGGTGCAGACAGCAAACGGACCGACCCGTGCCGGCGCTGCCTACTTCATCGTCACTCCGTCCGACGCGAACGGGACGCTATCCGCCAGCGTTACCAAGCAAGGCTACGCGGCGGTCAACCAGGAGAACCTGCTGTTCCCCTCGATCGGTGTTACGAGCACAGGTAAGGGGATCATCACCTTTACGCTCGTCGGACCAGACTTTTTCCCGAGCACGGCGTACGCGTCGATTAACGCGAGCACGGGCGTTGGCGACATTCACATCGCCGCGCCTGGGCAAGGGCCGGAAGATGGTTTCACCGGCTATGACAATCCCAGAGCCCCCGGGGCCGGCGATGTCGCTCGCTGGGGTGACTACACAGCGGCCGTCGCCGATGGGAACAGCGTCTGGTTCGCGACCGAGTTTATCGCCCATCCGTCTACCGATCTGACGACCCGGACGGCACTCGCCAACTGGGCGACCTTCGTCGCACACGTCACCCCGTAAAGCCGAGAAGCAGAGGCCGCGCCCTACCGGGCGCGGCCTCCTGCTGTTGCGTTAGGGCACGGCCCGCCGTTGGGCAAGTGTCGCATCGAGCGACTGGAGGTCGTCGGTCACCAGCAGCTCGATGAGCTCGCGGACCCCGGCGCTGGATCGACCCTGCGTCACGAAGTCGGCACGTTCCTTGACCGCATCGAGGGCGTTGGCGACCGCGACACTGCGTCCGCAAACGGCGAGGAAGGTCCGGTCATTCTCGGCGTCCCCGACGCCAACCACAGACTGCGGTGAGAGGGACAGCTCCTTCAGGGCCTCCGCCAGCCCGGTGGCCTTGTCGACCGATGCCGGCAGCACCATCACCGAGCCCTTGTTCAGAATGACCTGCAACCCGAGGCCCAGCTCGCGGATCACTTCGGCGACGACCCCACCGCGAGCGGGTCGACCCCTCGCCGCCTGAGGGCATCGACGAACGTCGCCGGCGGCGGCTCGGCAAGGAGACGAATTTCGCCGGATCTGGGTCGATAGAGAACGGGACCGTTCTCGGCGACCACCTGATCGAACATCGCAACGTCGGGAAAGACGTGCTCCAGGTCCTCGATCTGCCGACCGGTGACCAGGATCAGCTTGCGCCCCGTGGCGGCGAGCCGCTTCAGGGCGTCGATCGTTTCTGAATCAACCGCGCCCTGCGAGGCAAGGGTGCCGTCGTAGTCGGTGGCGAGGGCGAGATAGCGCATGCCCGTCACTCTGCTCCGTCGTTGCCGGTCGCGAGGATGATGCGAATCGGGCGGTCGTGTCGGACATAGTCCCAGGCCCAGGAGCCGAGGGCGCTGATCCGGTTCCGGAATCCGATCAGGTAGTAGATGTGGACGAACAGCCAGGTGAGCCAGCCGATAAACCCGGTGAACTCCAGACCGCCGGGCAGGTGGGTGACCCCGGCGTTGCGCCCGACGGTCGCCATGGTGCCTTTGTCCAGGTAGTGAAAGGGCGAGCGCTCGCGTTGCAGGCCGCGCACCGCGTCGACGATGGTTTGCGCGACGTACCGCCCGCCCTGCATCGCGGGCGGTGACAGCATCGGCAGCTCGCCCTGATCGCCGAGTTTGGGCGACGCCACATCCCCGATGGCGTAGACACCGGTCGCTCCGGGAACTCGCAGCCACGCGTCAACCGTGACCCGATGATTGCGAAAGCGCGCGAGGGACGCATCGACGACCTCGTCGTTGGGCCTGACGCCGGCGGACCAGATGATGGTTTCGCAGTCGATCCTCGTTCCATCCGCCAGGGTGACGGAGCGGGCATCCGCGGCTTTGACCAGGGCACGGGTGCGGATGTCGACGCCCCGACGGGTCAGGATGCGCTGGGCGTAGTGGCCGAGATGCGGCGAGAACGCATTGAGCAATCGATCGGCGCCCTCCACCAGGATGATCCGGATCTCGTCCCTTGAGACCTGGTGATAGTCCTTGCCGGCGACGATGTCCATCAGCTCGGCCAGCGCGCCAGAGCATTCGACGCCGGTGGGACCGCCGCCAACTACGACGAAGGTGAGCAGGGCGCGCCGGGCTTCTGGCTCGGTCTCCGCATCGGCACGCTCGAGGCAGGTCAACACGTGGTTGCGCATCCGGGTCGCATCCGCCAGCGCCTTCAGACCGATGGAGACCCGGGCCACCGCCTCGTTGCCGAAATAGTTGTCGACACTGCCGGTCGCCAGTACGAGGTAGTCGAAGGGCAGCTCCGCGCCATCAGTCAGACGAACCACTCGGCGGCCCAGGTCGACGCCGTCGACCGTCGCCTGTCGAAAGCGGACGTTGCGCGACCGGCGGAAGATCGCGCGCAGGGGATAGGCGATGTCGCTGGGATTGAGCAGGCCGGTCGCCACCTGGTAGAGGAGGGGAGTGAAGAGGTGGTAGTTATGTCGGTCGAGCAGCAACACCTGCACCGGCGCGCCGTCCAGCTTGCGGGCGCAGGCGAGACCGCCGAAGCCGGCTCCGACGATCACGACACGTTGGTCAGCCATCGACGACGATGCGCAGTCGGGCGTGCGCCTGGCGGAGGCCCGACTCCACGGCCGCGGGCGTCTCGCCGCGCGCGAACATGAAGCCAAGGTAGCGATCGCCTTCCGGCAGTGGGGTGAGCATCTCGTTCGGGGGGATGGTAATGACCAGCCCATCGATTCCAGGCACCTGCTTGGCTTCGGCCTGGCCCTCGACAGCGCGCAGGCGTCCTGCCGTCGAAATGGGCAGCATCATCACGCCGGCCGCTTGCCGCTCGCGCTGATGCAGCGGGATCGGGAGCCCCGCGGCATGCCGCAGGATCAGCTCTTCCAGCGAGATGCCCGAACCAAACCGAAGCGTGCGCGAGCAGAGGCCGCCGATGGAGCGTGCCGCCAGCTCCAGCATCCACACGCCGCCGGTATTCACGCGCAGTTCGGCGTGGACCGGTCCGTCGCGGAGTCCCAGCGCCGCCGCGCCGCGGCTCGTTGTCTCCGTGATCCGCGACTGTATTTCCGGATCCAGCCGCGACGGCGTCACGTACATCGTCTCTTCGAAGAACGGGCCGTTGAGCGGATCCGGCTTGTCGAAAATGGCCAGCACCTCGAGCTCGCCGCCGCGAAGCAAACCCTCGACCGCCACCTCGTCGCCGGGGATGAAGTCCTCGACAAGCACCGCGGGGCGGACACCGTTCGGCCGGCAGGCGGCGACGATGGCCGCCACCCGCTTGAAGACCGCCGGAAAGCTGGCGGCATCATCGGCCTTGATCACTCCCTGGCTGCCCGACAGGTCGAGCGGTTTCACCACGCAGGGATAGCGAAGGGTCCGGGCGATCATGGCCGGATCCTGATCGATGGGGACGGTGATGAAAGCGGGCGCCGCCAGGCCCGCGGCCTGAAAACGCTCTCGCATCTGTGCCTTGTCACGCGCGGCGTTGACGGCGTCGATGGGATTGTGCGGGAGCCCCAGCGCCTGCGCTGCCGAGGCGGCCAGCACGGTGCCGCTGTCGTCCACCGCGACCACGCCGGTGAGTTGGTGCTGGCGCGAATAGTCGACGATTCGCGCCGTCGATCGCTCGACCTCCTGGAAGTCGAGCCGCAAATGCCGGTCTTGCATCAGTCCGGCCAACGCCGAGCGGTGCTCGGAGCCGACCACCACCGCAACCCCGAGGCGCCCGGCGGCCTCCATGAAGTCATGGGTGCGATAGGTCCGGCTCGGGATAAGCAGGAGAATGCGTGCCACTGTTCCTAGTTGACCACGAATAGAATGGCGGAATGTCGCCCGTGATCACGGTGACGCCCGAGGCCCTGGCCAAGATCGATGGCGTCCGCGCCAAGAGTGGCCACCCTGATGCCTGCCTTCGAATCGCGATCGCCGGCCGGCGGGGTGGCGAGTTCGTCTACGAGCTGGACCTGGTGGCATCTGGCGACGCGCCGCCCGGTGACCTCGTGGTTGAGACGCCGAACCTCCGCGTACTTGTCCAGCCGGGCAGCGCGGCGAATCTCGACGGCGCGACCATCGAGCTCGACGCCTCCGTCATGGGTGGGGCGCTGCGGATCGAGAATCCCCACGAAGGCTGGCGCGATCCGGTGGCAGCGCGGGTGCAGGAGGTGCTCGACCGGCAGATCAATCCATCGGTCGCGGCCCATGGCGGCTATGTCGACCTGCTCGAGGTGCGCGACGGCGCGGCCTATGTGCAACTGGGCGGCGGCTGCCAGGGGTGCGCGCAGGTCGACGTAACGCTGCGGCAGGGGATCGAGGTCGCCATCAAGGCCGCGGTTCCCCAGATCACCCAGGTGATCGATTCCACCGACCACGCCGCGGGCATGAACCCGTACTTTCAGCCGGCGAAGAAAGCCTCTTAGATCGCCGCGATCCGGCGCAGGCGCATCCGCGGACCGAAGCGGGGCGCCTGGATCCCGCCGAGGGTCAGCAGCCGGATGACGCGCGCCCGGTGCCCACGATAAGGTTCGAGCAATTGGAGCATCCGCTCCTCGGTGCCTCGGGATTCGCCCGCCAGCGCCCACGCCACCTGGTGCGGCAGGTGATAGTCGCCGAGGGAGACGATGTCGCGGTCGCCGAGCGCCACCGCCGACACCTCGGCCGCTGACCAGGGTCCGATCCCCGGCAGGCGCATCAGCAGTTGCCGAGCGTCAGCCGGCGGCATCGTTACCGTCTGCTCGACTCGGTTTGCGTGCCCCGCCGCCGCCTGGATCACCGCAAAACGCCGGCGCTCGATGCCGAAGCGGTGGACCGTCCAGTAGGGGGTCATCAGCAGCCGGCGCGGCTGCGGCTGAAGCAGCAGCGATACCGGGCCGGGCGCGGGCTCGCCGAGGTCGCGCACCAGCCGGCCGTAGGATCGCCACGCCTCCACGCCCGGCACCTTCTGCTCGAGAATGGTCGGCAGCAGCGACTCGAAGACGAGCTGCGTGCGGCCGAGCCGCAGTCCCGGGTGACGTCGGTGCAGGTCGAGCAGCATCGGGTTCGCCGGCCGGAAGCTCTCGGGCTGATCGTCGAACCCCAGCAACGCCGGGACGTGCTCGACCGCCCAGGCCGCGCCAGCGCCCCAGCCGTCCGCGACCACCCTGGCGCCGGCCAGGTGAAGGTGCAGGGTCGCGGGTCCAGCGGGTGTCCGGGCCGCGCGCCAGACCTCGTCGCCGTCGAAGGAGATGGTCGGATCCGTCGATCCCCGCTGGAGCGGCCCGAGCGTCAGGCCGAGGTCGAGCGCGAACGGGAGCGGATAAGATTCGCTGGCGTCAGGCGGCATCAGCCAACCTTACCTGCAGCGTTGAATCAGCTCGAGCCCAGCATTGGGCGATCCTGCGTATTATCAAGACACGTGATAGGAGGGCTTAAGGGTACCCGGGTCCGTTGCCCGGCATGCCGCTATCCGAATCTGTCGATCGACATCTGGTGCGAGCGCTGCGGACTGCCGCTCGACTGGAAGCAGGCCGTGGCACCGACCAGTACGCTGGTCTACTGCCCGAACTGCGGGGCGCCGGACCTTCCTTCGGACGAGTTCTGCCCGAGCTGTGGCAGTAGCGTGTCGAGGCTCCCCCGGATCGGCCTGCCGGCGCTGACCCTGCCGAGGCTTGCCATGCCGCGGGTGTCCCTGCCGCGTTGGCATCGCCCGCGAGTACCCCGACTCGTGTTGACCGTCGCCGTGGTCCTCGCGGTCCTGTTGGTCGTGCCGCTCGCCTACCTGCTCCTGCCGTCGACCCACCTGGTCGCGGCGCGCCAGACCGTCGCGGGTCACTTGCCCTCGACCGCTGGCACGACTGCCGGGACACCGCAGGCCGCGGCCATCCCCGGGGTGGAAGCGAAGACCGGGCTCCATTTCGCCGCGAAATGTGCGACGACGGTGGCCTGTCTATCTCTCGTCGGCCAGACGGTCGGGACGGATGCCGCCGTCGTCATCTTCTCGACCGCCAGCTCGGGCGGCCGCCACTGCGCCGGTTATGTCTTTCATCGTGCCGGTAGCTGGCACCTGCTCGATACCGTCTGCGCTCTACCCGATCAGCTCAGCCCGCTGGTTGGCCACGATGCGACGGTGCACGTGCCTGGCAGTTGCGCCAATGTCCACGAAGTCGCCGGCCTCAGCGGTCGAGTGGTCGGCTGCGTCTATGATGGCGCCGCGGTCCGTATCGACAGGGGCCCGATCTACGCCGACGGCCGCCTCTGGTGGCACGAGAAGCTAGGTTGGATCGCGCACGATTTCCTGGTCGGGCCGTAACCCGAGCGAGGCCTGATGTGTTCGGTTAGTCCTGGACGTGAGGCGACTGGCTGCGCAGCCGCTTGACCATCTCCAGCAGCATCTTGTAGGTGATGGTCGGGGCTTCCATCAGCAGGGGCTTGACTTCCCACGAGATCAGCGTGAGGCACACGGTGTCGGTATCGGCGCGCACGTCCGCGGTCCTGGGCCCGCCGTCCAGCACGGAAATCTCGCCAAAGAATTGACCGGGGCCGAGGGTGGCGACCGCCTGGCCCTCGCGGACCACCGTCACCCGCCCTTCCTTGATGATGTACAGCCCGTGCCCGCCCGAGCCCGATTTGACGATGATGGTTCCGGCGCTGTACGGCTGCTCTTTGAGCAGCCTGGCCACGAGGTCGAGCTCCTTTTTGTCCATTCCGGCAAATAGCGGAACCCGGCGCAGGGACTCGGTCGGGTCGGTCTTG
>VBDZ01000184.1 GCA_005881215.1 Chloroflexota bacterium
GGGTCGCGTCTGGCTGCTCCACATCGAGGCGGTGCTGGCGATGCACGATCGGCGCACGGAGGATGCCTGCGTCGGCTTTGACCGTCTCCGGGTCCTGGCAAGCCAGTTACAGATCCTGGAGCCCTGCATCGTCCCCTGGGCCGGCGACGCGATCACCGCGTATCTGTACGGCGGGCGGATGGACGACGCCATGGCTGTCCTTACCTCACTGGAATCGATGTCTGAACATTTGCCCTGCCGCTTTCCGCGGATCGTCGTCGCCGGGAGCCGCGCCGCGTTCAAACATTTCGAGGGGGATCTCGAGGCGGAGTCGCGACTCCTCGAAGAGGCGATCGACCTGGCGGTCGCCAGCGGCATGCCCGTGATGGAAGCCCGCATCAGACATCGGTTGGGTGCGC
>VBDZ01000230.1 GCA_005881215.1 Chloroflexota bacterium
AGGTTCACCGCCATGCGCAGCGTGATGCCCTCGCGCCACCAGCGATCCTGTTGCTGGACGTCCGCCTCGAGTACGCGGCGCCCCAGCGGCCGGATCAGCCGCGACTGCTCCGCCAGCGGGATGAAGCGATCCGGCGCCAGCAGCCCGTGGCGGGGATGCGGCCAGCGCACCAGCGCCTCAACCCCAACCACCTCGCCCGTGCCGCAGCGAAGCACCGGCTGGTAGTGGAGGATCAGCGCGTTTTCTTCGATCGCGCGGCGAAGCTCGAAGGTGAGGGTCAGGCCGCTGGAGTCGATGTCATGTTCGAGGGTGTAAAAGGCCGTCCCGGTACCCGCCCGCTTCGCTTCGTACATGGCCGCATCCCCGCGGCGCAGCAGAGTGTCTGCGTCTTCGGCGTGCCGCGGAAAGAGGACGATCCCGATGCTGGCTCGAACCTCGAGCGCCTCGCCCTCGATCATCAACGGTTCTTGCAGGGCGTTCAGGATCCTCGACGCGGTCGCGCCGGCCGCCGCATCGTCCGCCACCCCCGGAAGGATGATGGCGAACTCGTCGCCGCCCAGCCGGGCGACCGTATCGGATTCGCGAAGCTGCCGCTTGAGTCGGGTCGCCACGTGACGCAAGACCTCGTCACCGCCGTGGTGCCCGAAGGTGTCGTTGATCTCCTTGAATTCGTCCAGGTCCATCATCAGCAACGCCAGCGCCTGGTGTTCGCGCTTGCTGACCAGGATGGCCTGGCGCAGGCGGTCGAACATCAGGGTGCGGTTGGGGAGATCCGTCAGGCCGTCGTGCAGCGCCAGGTGCTCGAGCGCCACTTCCTGCTTCTTGCGGGCCGTGATGTCCTCGGTCATCACGATCAGGAAGAGCGGCTCGTTGGAAGGACCCCGCACCAGCGAGGCGATCGAGTTGCACCAGACGAGCCCGCCGAGTTTGTGGACGTAGCGCAGCTCCTGCTGCAGCTCCTGCCGCGTTCCCTCAGCCAGCTCCGTCAGCTGTGCCAGCCGGCCGTCGCGAACATAGTCGGGATGGACGAAGGTGGCGAGCGGGTTGTGGGTCAGCTCGTCGGCGCTGTAGCCAAGCATTCGCTGCAGCGCCGGATTCGCCTCGATGATCTGGCCCCCCAGGTCGATCCGCGCGATCCCGACCGCGGCCCGATTGAAGACGGCGCGAAACCGTTCCTCGCTCTCGCGCAGGGCCTCCTCGACCTGCTTGCGCTCAGTGATGTCGAGGAAGCTCGCGACCACCTGGAGCGCCTGGCCGTCCGGACCCATCACCGGGATGGCGTCGATCAGGACCCAGCGCACCCGGCCGTCGGGGAGCACGATCTTGTTCGTAATCCCCTGCACGGGTTGCCGGCTGCGGAGCACGACGGGCCCGACGCGGTCGGTGCTCTTCAGCTCCGATCCGTCTTCGGCATAGGCGTGCCAGAGCTGGTCCGGCGTCTTGCCTCGCATCTCCTCCGCGCTGAGCCCGATGATCCTCTCGCCGGCCGGATTGATCTGGATGATGACGCCGGAGGCGCTGAGCACCAGGACGCCGGAGGCGACGCTCCCGTACAGCGAGCGAAACCGCTGCTCCGAGGCGGCCAGGTCGATGTCCAGCCGACCGGCTTCGAGCGACGGCGCCACCTGGGCCGCGAGCAACGACAGCAGCCGCAGGTCGTCCGCATCGAACCCACCGACGGCATGGGTGAGCACGGCCATCGCACCCACCGTCCGGCCACGCGCCACCAGCGGGATGCCCACCGCCGCCCGCACGCCGTTGGCCAGGGCCCAGGGAACCGCGCCCTCCCACCGGGGATAGTCGTCGATGATCAGCGGCTGTTCGCGCTGAAAGGCGAGCCCGGCCACGCCCTTCCCCGGTTCGAGCGTCCGCGAGGCGCCCGCCTGGTATCCGCGGTTGTCGGCGAGGCTATGGAGCAGGCCGGTGCTGGAAACCCACCAGTAGAGCGCCGCGCCGTCGACCCCGAGCAGATCGCACGCCAGGTCCACCGCGTGCTTCGCCAGGGCAGTCGGCTCGAGCACGCCGCTGGCCGCCACCGCCAGCTCGTGCAGGGCAGCCAGGGCGCGGGGGCCGACCGCCGAACGTGCGTCAGGTTGGTTGCCGATGAAAGGTCAACGGCCTAGGTAGTAGCACCATGCGACCAGCGGGATGGCGGTTCCCGAGAAGTCTGCCAGGCTGTGCGCCAGGCTGGCGCCAATCAGGTTCCGAGTTCGGTCGTAGATCACCCCAAAGAGGAGCCCGAGTACGACCGCTATGGCAATTTGCACCACGGTATCCCCGATTGGCTGATAGGCGAGGTTGATCAGGTGGAACAGGCCGAACACGACGGCGGCGACCAGCGTCCCCCAGCGCAACGACCAGCCGCGCAGCGAGATGGTCGACCGGATTGAGCCATTGAGGGCGGTTTGAATCAGGCCACGGAAGAGCAGCTCCTCGGTCGGGCCGACCACGAACGCGACGAACACCAGCTCAGCGACGAGGGTCGGCATGGCGGGAAGTCGCACGCCGGCACTCGGCGGCGATGCGACGGTGCCAACCGCGTTGACCGCGACCAGAGCGAGTCCCAGCAGATACCACGGGCGCAGCTGTCGCTGATCGAACCCGCCGATCGGGAACCGTCG
>VBDZ01000116.1 GCA_005881215.1 Chloroflexota bacterium
GTGTCCGATGTGTTCGGCGGCTCGCTCGCCACCTATCCCTATCTGCGGGGCGTGCTCGATCCCTGGGACGTGGTCGCGCCGCGGCACACGTGGTACACAGGGGTCTACTCCTACGGCACGCTGGAGCGCGTGTATTTCACGAGCGCGGACGTGGCGACCTACGGCCACCTCGTCGGCTTCGATCTGCGCGACCGCGACACGTCGGATCGCCTGAACACCGTGGGGCTGATTGGCAGCCGCGGCGTCAAGCGCATCGGCGTCTCCGCGTTCCTGCACGCGTTCAATCGTTCGTCGCTGACGGGCACCGATGTGCTCTGGAACGAGATGTTCGGTACCACGCCTGCGAACACCTGGCGCTACTGGTAGCCTGCCGCCATGGAATACCTGGTGCCCATCGTCATCGTCGCCATCGGCATCGGATTACTCCTCTTATTTCTCCGACGTCCAACCGTGATCCGGCCGCCGACGACCGCCCCTGCGGCGAAGAGCGATGCTCTGGCGGCCACCCCGAAGGGCGAAACGCTGCAGGAAGTCCTGGGCGAGCTGACGGCTGACATGCCGCCCGGTGATACC
>VBDZ01000117.1 GCA_005881215.1 Chloroflexota bacterium
ACACGCAAATTGGATGGACCGTGACCCGTCAGCTCGACAAGGGCACCCTCTCTCCGGATGACCTCCGCAAACTGGTTGGTGGGGGAAGCGTCGGCAGGCTGGCTGGCGATCTGCTCGAAAAGTTGGAAGCGGGCGCCGTCTCCCCCAACGCGCCACCGGAAGCCGGCCTCCGGTATCCGGGGTCGAGCCTCGTGGTCAGCTCCAATGAGGCCAGGCTGGGGACTGCGGCCGGCTCCCGGGACTTCCGCGACGTGCGCAAGACGACCTTCGCCACCGAGGCGACCGGCGACCAGGTGATCGCCTGGTATCAGGATTGGCTGGTCGCGCACGGGTGGCAGCTCGCCTCATCGAGCGACGCTGCCGTCCCCGCGTCGCGTCAGTACGCCCGTGGCGCCGAGCACTTCCGTCTGGCCCTGGGGGATCCGGCAACGATTCGCGACATCCTCGCGGTTCCGATTCCCGAGAGCGCAAAAACGGTCTACGAGGTCGAGTACAGCAACGCCTCGGCAGCGCAGTCCTAGCGGCTCGCGAGCCCGCCGGCCGTTTCGCCACCGTCGATGACCACGGCCTGGCCGGTGATATAGGGCGCCTCGTCGGACGCAAGAAAGGCGAAGAGCGCCGCGATCTCGTCCGGTCGCGCGTGCCGGCCCAGTGGGATCTTGCGATTGACCTCGTCCAGCATCGTCGGGGTGTACTCCGCCTCCTGCATTGGCGTGAGGACATAACCGGGGCAGACCGCGATCACGCGCACACTTGGGGCCAGCTCGAGCGCCATCGTCCTCGTCAGCTCGATGACACCGGCTTTCGAGGCGTTGTAGTCGGCGTAGAGCGGGTGGCCGACCATGCCATTGGTCGATCCCATGTTGATGATCACGCCGCCTCCGGCTTTGACCATCCGTTTCGCCGCCTGCTGCCCCATGATGAAGACCCCGTTCAGGTTGACCGCCAGGACCTGCGACCATTCGCCCGGGGACAGATCGAGAAATCGATGCCGGATGCTGATTCCGGCGTTGTTGATCAGGACGTCGAGGCCGCCCAGCAAGCCGTCGATGCGGTTGAAGACGTCGATCGCCATCCGATCGTCCGCGACGTCCGCCACGACGGCCTCGACCAGCGAGGCGAACTTCGCCTTGATCTGTTCGCAGCCGCGGGGATCGCTGTCGATGACCACCACCCGGGCCCCTTCGTCCAGGAATCGAGCAACCGTTGCGGCGCCGATCCCGCTGGCGCCGCCGGTGACGACGACGCCCTTGCCCTTCAGCCCTCGCACCATCGGATGATACTGACGGACCGGCGCTGGTTCAGGGAAGCAGGTGGACCGGACCACCCCTCAGCCCGACCGCCACCGTGACCGTGTCCACCGCAACCGTGCCCGGCCCCGTCTGGTACTGCATGCTCCACCAGTACTGCCCCGGCGGTGGGTTGTAGCTCGACGGCACCGGGAACTCGATATGGACCCAGTGCCCGTTGCGGGTGGTGCCGTTGCTGGTGTCGGTGGCCACGAAGGAGGCCGTCTGGTTGCCATTCTGGGCGCTCGCGATCACCGAGTAGTTGCCGCCCTGCAGATTGGCCCGCTGCGACCCGAGGTCATAGATATTGACGCCCTGCGACGAGGTCGCCACCGCGCCGCTTGGGTCGAGGATGTTGATGACCACCTTGCCGCTGGAGCTCGAGATGTCGCCGACGTCGAAGATGTCGATCGCCACGGTCAGGCCGGCATAGTCCGGCGTCAACTCGAACAGGTTCATCTTGAAGCTGCCGCCTGGGCCGGCATCGAACGGGGTGAAGAAGCAGATTTCGTTCCAACCGGCGACCTGGCAGGTCGCGCAGGCGGTGCGATTCAGATCGCCGTTGACGGCGCGAACGGCGTAGGCTTTGTGCCCGCCGGTCGACCCGCCGGCGAACGTGTTTCCGTTGTTGTCAAGACTGTCGACGCGCAACCGGTAAGTCCCTGGAGTAAGCGCGCCAGCCATCAGATAGTTTTCCAGCGCGGCCGTGGTGCGGAGATTGACCAGGCCATTGTCGCTGGCCCCGCTGTAGCTGGTGAGGTCGATCCAGTTGTGGTAGATGAACATGTTGGTCGGCAGGGCCCCGGAATATTGCTGGTCGACGGTCTTGCCCGCGTTGGGGCCGCCCATGATCGTGTACTGCTTCGAGGTCGCCTTCCAGTTTCGGGCGTCGATCGGGTAGACCGTGAGCTGCGAGAGCAGCTCGTCGCTGGCTCGGATGAACGAGTTGTTCACTCGGTAGAGCGTGTAGCGCATCGTCGAGTAGTTAGCCGCGGTTCCGAAATTGAACGGCCCGGTGTCGTCCTCGTGCAGCCAGTTGTTGCCGCCGGTACCGGAAATCCCGCCCAGCCCATCGGAGCGCGAGCTACTCGAACAGTTCCCCTGCGTGTAGCGCTGCGCCGGGTCGATATTGCTGTTATCGCAGAAGTTCGCGCTGGTGCCGGTCCCGTCCGGAGCGAAGGCGGCATTGTAGACCTGGACCACGCCACCCGGCCCGCTGGACGGGACGGTGATCCGGTAGTCGTAGCCGCCGCGGTCCGAAACGGTCGTATCCTTTGGCTCGGTCCCGTTGGTGAAGCTGAGCTGGTGGACGTCGGCCGAGCCGCCCGGGGTCGGCGTGTAGGCATCACCCTCGGTGCGGTTGGTGGCCCAGCCTTCTTCACGGGTGAAGAAGAATTTGGACTTCCCCAGCTCGCTGAGCGAGGAGCCAATCTGGCTACCCGGTTGGCCGAGCGAGATCGACGGTAGATAGGCGGCCACCACGCTGCGCGCGACCGGGTAAGGCTTGAAGCCGAAGATCTCCATGAAAAACACCGGCGCCTGCTTGGAAACCGTGACCCGCAACTCGTTGGTGTGGCCCGGCACGGCGGCCGCGGTCACGCTCACCCCCTCCTGGGTGTTGGCCGGGTCGAAGCCGTTGCGCCTGGCTTCATCAACGGCGCGATCGGTCGCATCGTTGCGCGACCCGGTTGGGACCGCCTGGCTGGACGTGAATTGGCCGGGCATGAAGATCACGCCGGACAGGGCAGCTGCGGCGGCAGCCCGCTCGGCGGCGATGCTGGACATATAGCCGACGGCGAGGTCGACCGCCACCCCCACGCCGCCGATCAGCAGCGTGCCGGTCAGGGCGAGCAGGACAATCGCCTGTCCCGCCTTGCCACGCAGCCACCGGCGCGTTGCGATGCCCACATATCTCGCTCTCACAGCAGCACCGGTGACGCCTTCATTACGGCGTACTCCACGATTTGCATGTTCTTGGGGAAGATGCCGGCGGGCGGCGTGTAGTTCCACACCAGCCGCACCCCGATTGAGGTTTCATTCGGAGGTGTCTGGCTGCGGTTCTGGATGGGGAAGGTCTGCGTCCCCGGCGTGACTCCGCCGCCGGCGCTGATCAGGTATTGATCGACCGGATCGCCGCTCTTGTAGTTGCCATCGGCCTGCGACGGGGCATAGATGTCGATTTCAGTGATCGTCGCCGAGGTCATTCCTCGCGCCACCGCGAGCGAGTTGCGCACGATCTGCATGTCGATCTGCGAGGTGGTCGCGCCCGGGTTGGTCTGCGATCCGCCCAGTTCGGCGGCCAGCCGGGCGCCCTGCCGGACGGCGAACCCGCCGGTCACCCGGTCGGCGATCATCACGGTCGCGTCGAAGCCGCCCATCAGCAGGAAGAAGAGCACGGGGATGACCACGGCCATCTCGGCCAGGGACTGACCGAGCCGTTTGGCGGACCGCTGGTCGCGTCTCATGTCAGTAGCTTTGCGGCTCCAGCCGCACGTAGGAGACCGCCGTGGTCTTGATCGGCCCTAGCGGCGTGAAGAAGCCCGCCTTCCAGGTATAGGTGTATTTGATCGTGACCCCGATGAAGTCGCTCGTCCCGTTTCCCACGTTGCGCTTGGCCGGTGGCCATGGCTCCGGGGAGATGAGCGGCGTCCCATCCAGGGCGTAGCGATTGAAGTACGTCGGATCCGGCGTGAGATTGCCGTTCCCGTCCTGGTCCAGCTTGTAGATATCGACTTCGGTGACGTCGAAGAGCCGAGTCGTGCCCACCGTACTCTGGATCACGCCCACCACCACCATGTCGGTGTTGGCGGCGTTGCCCATTTGCGAAGCCACCCGCGAGCCCTCGGAGGAGGCATAACGCGCGGTGCCAACACTGAACATCAACAGGGCGCCATCGAGGACGCCCATGATGAGTAGTAGCAGGACCGGCACGACCAGCGCGAACTCGGTCATCGTTTGGCCGCGCCGGGGCGTGTGCCCGCGCGAAAACCTTACGGTTTCCATAACACCCCTCGCCGATGAAACGCAACCTGCTCGGCAAGGCATACGCCGACGTAAGGAAATGCGCGAGCTTGTTCCACGGCGTTAAAGAGCCCGCGAAAAAGTCATGGGCAGGCGAAAAGCGCGCTACAATCGCCCAGGTTTGCTACGAGCGATGCCATTGCATGGAATTCGCGTCGCCGCTCTTGGCGTTGTGTCGGTGCTCGCCGCCTGCGCCTCGGGTCCCAATGTGGCCTCAGGATCGCCTGCCCCCAGCACCTCGGTGTCGGCTGCTGCGACCAGCCAGCCCGCCGGCTACCGCGTGCTCCTCACCACCTCGACTATCAGCTCGAGCGAGGTCTTCCTGTACGACTCGGCCAGCAATGCGCCGCAACAGCTCGCCTCGCTGGGCGCCGGCCCGGCACCCGAGGCGCACTTCATCTCGTCCCAGAAGATCGCCTACGTCGATTCGACCAACCCGATGACAGCTCGCATCATGAGCGTCGACCTCAGCACCCGGGCCAGCACGATCGAGCTGGCCGCTAGCGGAAATGTGCCGGCCTTCGCCTACAGCCACGACGGCGCCAGCCTCGCCTATCTGCTGCACGGCAGCGCCGATGGCAAGGCCACGCTCCATGTCCGCCGCGGCGGGCAGGAGAAGACCCTCACCCTCAACGCAATACCGGGCCGCGGGGTGGGGCGCGACGACGAGCTCCGGCTGGAGTTCGCCCCTGACGACAAATACCTGCTCATGGTCGATACCTTCGTCGGCAACCAGGGCCAGGCACCCGAGACCGGCCAGTTCCTGGTGCTGCGGGCGGCCGACAACACGGTCGCCTTCCTGCCGCCGTCGGGGGTCAGTGCCAACGCCACGATGGCGACCTGGGCCCGGCATAGCGATCGCCTCTACTACCGCGACCAGGTGGGGGTGCGTACCTGGGACGCCGGGACGACCAGCGTCGGCACGCTGGCCACGGCGCTGCACTGGTACGATCCGGCGGGCTCCCCGGACGATGGCTGGCTGGCCTTTACCGACATCGACGCCCAGTTCGTGCCGCGCGTCCGGCTCTACGACCTGCGGCACAATCAGGCGATCCCCACCGTCGCGGCCGCCCGGTCGCACCCGATCTTCGTCACGGCCGACACCATCTGGTACCTCGAGGAGCAGCCATGCCAGAGCGAATGCCTGGGCGGACCATCGCAGCCGTCCGGGAAGGTGCTCGCCTACAGCCAGAAAACGAAGGCGGAGTCGAGCCTACCGTTCACCGACGTTCATAACCTGTCCCAGCTCGCCGTCCTCAGCCGCTGACGCGCTTAGCGCGCCATCAGCTCGCGGAGCACCATGGGCAGCACGCCGCCGTGCCGCAGGTACTCGACGTCGGTCTGGTTGTCGAGCCGGCAGCTGACCGTGAATGAGCGGCGGGCCCTGCCGTCGGCCGAGGCTTCGACCTCGACCCGCTGGCCGGGTTTGAGGCCATCGGCGAGCCCGCGAATCGTGAAGGTCTCGGTCCCCGAGAGCTCGAGCGACTTCAGCGACTCGCCCTCCTGGAACTGCAATGGTAGGATGCCCATCCCCACCAGGTTGCTGCGGTGGATCCGCTCGAAACTCTCGGCGATCACCGCCCGAATGCCGAGCAGCAGCGGCCCTTTCGCCGCCCAGTCACGCGAGCTGCCGGAACCGTACTCCTTGCCGGCGATGGCGATCAACGGCACCCCCTCCCCGCGATAGCGCTCGGCGGCGTCGAAGATCGTCATTTCCTGCTTGTCAGGCAGGTGCGTGGTCCAGTAGCCCTCTTTCGAGGTGAGCTGGTTGCGCAGCCGGATGTTGGCGAATGTGCCACGTACCATCACCTCGTGATTGCCGCGGCGGGCGCCGTAACTATTGAAGTCGGGCCGCTCCACGCCCTGCTCGATCAGGTATCGGCCGGCGGGGCTGTCCGGCGGGATACTGCCCGCCGGCGAGATGTGATCGGTGGTGATCGAGTCGCCGACGATGACGAGCGCGCGCGCCCCGACGATGTCGGTGAGCGCCGCCGGCTGCGGGTCGATGCCTTCGAAGAAGGGGGGCTCGCGCACGTAGGTCGACTCCGGATCCCAGCCGTAGATCGGACCGGTGGGCGCCGACATCTTTTGCCAGTTCTCGTCGCCGTCGAAGATCCGCTCGTACTCGCGAGTGAACATCTCGACCTTGAGCGACTTGCGAATTGCCTCGTTGACCTCCTCCGCCGAGGGCCACAGCTCGTGCAGCCGCACCGGTTTGCCGTCCCGGTCGGTGCCGACCGGCTCGCGCGAGAGGTCGCGCCGGATATCACCGGCCAGCGCGTAGGCCACCACCAGCGGCGGTGAGGCCAGGTAGCTGGCCCGCACCAGGGGATGGATGCGGCCCTCGAAATTGCGGTTGCCGCTGAGCACCGCCACCACGTTGAGCTTCTCCTTCTCGACCGCCGCCTCGACTTCATCACTGGCCAAGGGGCCGCTGTTGCCGATGCAGGTCGTGCACCCGTAACCGACGAGGTAGAAGCCCAGCTCCTCGAGGTAGGGCATCAGCCCGGCCGCCTTCAGGTAGTCGGTGACCACCCGCGAGCCCGGCGCCAGGCTGGTCTTGACCGTCGGCGCCACTTTCAGCCCGCGCTCGACGGCCCGCTTGGCCAGCAGGCCGGCGGCCACCATCACCGACGGATTCGAGGTGTTGGTACAGCTGGTGATGGCCGCGATGACGACCGAGCCGTTGCGGACCCGCTGGGCCGGGCGCGCCATGACCGCGGTCCCGGACCCGGGGCGGCCGACCGCTTCCGTCGCCCCACCCTCGAAGTCGAATCGGGCGACATCATTATTGGTTGGCTTGTCATCGACGGCAAAGGCCGACGTGAAGCTTTGCCAGACCGACGGCAACGGCACCCGGTCCTGGGGGCGCTTCGGGCCGGCGACGCTCGGCTCGACCGCGCCGAGGTCGAGTTCCAGCAACTCGGTGAACACCGGGGTCTCCGACTCATCGGTGCGGAACATCCCCTGCGCCCGGGTGTACCGTTCCACCAGCTCGATCAGTTCGCGGTCACGCCCGGTCGTCTCCAGGTAGCGAAGGGTTTGGGCGTCGACCGGGAAGAGGGAAGAGGTGGCGCCGTATTCCGGGCACATGTTGGAGAGGGTGGCGCGATCCGGGACCGAGAGCGTGGAGAGGCCGCTGCCGCAGAACTCCACGAACTTGTTGACGACGCCGTGCTTGCGCAACCTTTCCGTCAGGGTCAGGACCAGGTCGGTGGCGGTGGCCCCGGGCCGCAGCGCGCCGGTCATCCGGACGCCCACCACCACCGGAATCGGCAAGTAGGTGGGCTGGCCGAGCAGCGCGGCCTCGGCCTCGATGCCGCCGACCCCCCAGCCGAGCACCCCCAGCCCATTGACCATGGTGGTATGCGAGTCGGTGCCGAGCAGGGTGTCGGGAAGCGCGTAGCTGCCCTTGTCGTCTTTGCGGACCTGGACCACCCGGCTCAATCGCTCGAGGTTGACCTGGTGACAGATGCCCATCCCCGGTGGCACGACGGTGAAGTTATGAAACGCCTGCTGCGCCCAGCGCAGCAGGGCGTAGCGCTCGCCGTTGCGGGCGTACTCACGCTCGATGTTGCGCGCGTAGGCGCCCAGCGAACCGAAGGCATCCACCTGGACCGAGTGGTCGATGACGAGGTCGACCTGGACCAGCGGATCGATTCGACCGGCGTCCTTCCCGGCGCGCTGCATCGCGGATCGCATGGCAGCCAGGTCGACGACCGCCGGCACACCGGTGAAATCCTGCAACAGAATGCGCGAGGGCAGATACGGCAGCTCGGCGTCGTCCGGCGCGGCCTCGGGCCAGCGGGTCAGGGCCCGCAGGCTGGCGTCACCCACCTCGCCGGCCTCGGCCTGTCGCAGCAGGCCTTCGAGCAGGATCTTGATCGTCATCGGCAACCGGTTGGGGTCGCCCATGCCCGCGGCGGCCAGCCGCGATAGCGGGTAATAGTCAAGTGTGCTGGAGGCCAGTCGTTCCCGCGCCGAGATCATCCTGAAATTGATGCTACCAGCGAATTTCTCCCTCCCCCTTGTGGGGAGGGTCGGGGAGGGGGTTACTGGTTGCCGCTATGAAACTTCCGATGGACGGCGCGCAGCTGCGGGTTTGTCACGTGGGTATAGATCTGGGTCGTGTTCAGGTTGGCGTGCCCCAGCAATTCCTGGACCGCCCGCAGGTCGGCGCCGTTCGAGAGCAGGTCGGTGGCGAAGGAATGGCGCAAGGTGTGTGGCGTGGCCTTCACGCCGAGCCCCGCCAGCCGGACGTATTTCTGCACCAGCCGCTCGATCGAACGGGTCGACATCCGCATCCCCGGTCCGCCGGGCGTCGCGTCGAGCTTGCCCTTCATCCGGATGAAGAGCGGTTTCCAGCGATCGTGGCGGGTTTGCAGGTAGCGGTCGAGCCATTCGGTGGCGGCGTCGCTCAAGAAGACGATGCGGGGTTTGCGCCCTTTCCCGATGACGCCGAATTCGCGAGTCTTCAGGTTGATGTGGTCGCGGTCGAGCCGGGCGAGCTCCGAGAGTCGGAGCCCCGTGCTGAAGAAGGTCTCGATCAAGGCGCGATCGCGCAGGCCGCGCAGATCGTTGATGTCGGGAGCGGCGAGCAACCGGCGCAGCTGGTCGCCGTCGAGAAATTTCAGGGAGCGCGAGGGGGCCTTGCCGAGCTCGATGCGGTCGGGAGCGAGCACCTCGAGACCCTGTAGCGACCAGTAGCGCAGCAGCGAGCGGAGCGCGACCAGGAAATAGGTCTGGGTGGCGCGCGACAACGGCCGGCC
>VBDZ01000247.1 GCA_005881215.1 Chloroflexota bacterium
GAAGGAGCAGGCACGGCAGTCGATCGATGCGTTCAACAGGGGTGCACTCGACGACTGGATGAAGATGGTGGCCGAAGACGTAGAGCTCGTCTCGCCCATGGGCGGCACGATCAATGGCCGCGATGCGTTCAAGGGCTATTTTGCTCAGATGCGTGAGACGTTCCCCGATGCGCGCGTCGACATCAAGAAGATGGTCGCTGAAGGAAACACGATTGTGACTGAATACACCTTCACAGGTACCCAGAAAGGTCCGATGCAGACGCTCACCGGTGACACGATCCCGCCCACGAACCGTAGGCTTTCCGGACCGGCGATGGATATCGCCGTCCTTGATGACAAAGGACTGCTCAAGTCCCTTCGTCAATATTTCGACACCGCCAACGCGCTGCAACAGTTGGGCCTGGTGCCCGCGCCGGCGGCCACGCGCGCATAGGAGCCCCCACCCTGACCCTCCCCCACGGCGTGGGGGAGGGTCAGTCGACGGGGATTGGGCTTTAGGGGACGGTCGGGCGCTGGCCCGCGTTCTCCTGCGCTTCCCGAGCGGCGCTTTCGCCTTGCTCGTGGGTCGCGTTCTCGTTCGGCGTAAACGTCCCGGATCCGCCTCCAGGCCGTTGACCCGAATTCTCTTGCGCCTCGACGGTGGCGCTTTCACCGGACTCATGCGTAGCGTTTTCGTTGGACTTGAAGGTCCCGGCGCCGGCGCTCGGGCTGGCCGAGGCGGCCGTCAGCTGGATGGCGTTCGGGGTGTTCGACGACGCGGTGGCGGCGAGCGGGCCGGCCAGGGTGGCGCCGATGACGCCGCCGGCGATCACCGATCCGGCGAGCCCAGCGACGGTAAGGATACGTTGGGTTGGGGTCAAGCTTTTCTCACCTCCTTCTCATCTCACTGGCAAGCGTGGAGAAGGCATAGCTCCACGACTGACTGCAGTCTGGGGCCGCGAACCTTTCAAAAGGATTACAGGCGAGCGAGTGCAGCGCGAGCGAAGCTAGCGCGGCAGGGCGCCGCGGGTTGCGACGGATAGCGTCAGCACGCGATGAGCGAGGCCGTACCCCCTGGCGATGGTCCCCATGGCCCGGCTGACCTGATCGAGGTTTCGGTCGGCAATCGCAATCACGCTGCCGCCCGCACCGCTGAGGGCCGCACCGAGCGCACCGGCCTGCTCGGCGGCGGCGATCATGTCATCGAGGTAGGGGTAGGCGCGAGACCGGCCCGGCTGATGCAGCCGATCGTCCATCGCGTTGGTCAGCAGGGAACGATCGCGCTCGAGCGTCGCCAGCACCCACTCGGCGACCCGGCCGAGGTTGAAGACCGCATCCTGGCGCGCGGGACGGCGAGGCACCAGCCGGCGCGCATCGTGGGTAGGGGAGAGGGCCGCCGGAACCAGGATCAGCGCGCGCCAGCGCGCTGGCCAATCGAGGCGATGCACCCGCGCGCCGCCGTCGTCGATGGCGGCGATGCAGAAGCCGCCGTACAGGGCCGCGGCCAGGTTGTCGCCATGCCCTTCCAGCGGGAAGGCGAGCTCGAGCACCCGCTGCCGGGACATGCGCAGCCCGCGCAGTTTCGCGCCAAGGACGATCCCGGCGACGATGGCGGCGGCGCTGCTCCCCAGGCCACGGCCGATCGGCACCTGGTTGCGGACGGTAAGTTCGAGCCCCTCGAGCGGGCGGCTCCATCCATTGAAGGGCTCCTGGGCCGCGCGGGCGAGCAGGTTGCGACGGGTGAGCGGCACCTCGCCCGCGCCCTCGCCCTCCCAGACGATCGTCGTCTTTTTGGCCTCGCGCGCGGCGACGTCGAGGTGCAGGTCGAGCGCCAGGGCGAGGACGTCGAAACCCGGTCCGAGGTTGGCCGACGACGCCGGCACCCGGACCGAGGCGGTTCGCGACACTACAGCTTGAACGCCTCGTGCAACGCGGCGACGGCGTCTTTGACGCGGTCCGCGTCGATGATGCAGGTGATGCGGATTTCTGAGGTCGAGATCATCTCGATGTTGATGCCCCGCTCGGACAGAGTCCGGAACATGGTGGCCGCCACGCCCGCCTGCCCGCGGATGCCGCTGCCGACCACCGACACTTTGGCCAGCCCATTCTGGGCCAGCACCGTGCGAGCCCCGATGTCGGCGGCGACGCCTTCCAGGATGCGCTTCGCCTGCCGAGCGTCCGTCATAGAGACAGTGAACGACATGTCGGTGATCCCTTCGTGGCTGGCGGTCTGCACGATGACGTCGGCGGCGATGTCGGCCTCGGCGAGCGGCGCGAAGATGGCCGCGGCGATCCCTGGACGATCGGGCACGCCCACCACCGAGAGGCGGGCCACCTGCTCTTCATGCGCGATCCCGCGCACCCGATTTCGATCCTCCATGATCGCCTCCTCCGAACAAATGATGGTACCGGGACCGGCGTGGAAGCTCGAGCGGACATGGAGCTCCATCGAAAACGCCTCGGCGATCTCGATCGCCCGCGGGTGCATCACCCGGGCCCCGGCGCTGGCCAGCTCCAGCATCTCCGGGTAGGCGATCCGGCGCAACAACCGCGCCGACGGCGCAAAGCGGGGATCGGCGGTGTAGATGCCGCGGACGTCGGTGAAGATCTCGCAGGCCTGCGCCTTCAGAGCGACCGCCAGCGCGACCGCCGTCGTATCCGATCCACCGCGGCCGAGCGTGGTGACCTCCATTTCGTCCCCGATGCCCTGGAAGCCGGCGACCACGACGACGCGACCCGCCGCCAGCTCGCGCTCGATTCGGGCCGGCGTGATGCCAACGACCCGCGCCTTCGCATGACGCTTGTCGGTCTGGATGCCGGCCTGGAAGCCGAGCAACGAGACGGCCGGGACGCCCAGCTCGCTGAGCGCCATCGACATCAGTGGGGCGGAGACGCCTTCACCGGTCGACAGCAGGAGATCGAGCTCGCGGGCCGTCGGTTCTTTCGCGACCCGCCCGGCGAGCGTCAGCAGCCGATCGGTCGAGTCCCCCATGGCGCTGACCACCACCACCACGTCATAGCCGCCGCGCTGGCTGGCGGCGATTCGTTTTGCCGCGCGCGTGATCCGGCCCGGGGTCCCGAGCGAAGTGCCGCCGAATTTCTGGACGAGAACCGGCCTGGTCACGACTTCAGGCAGGGCTGACAATATAGCCCTCCCGGGTCAGCCATTCGGCCAGGAGGACGGCGCCTTTCCCGGCGCCGAGCTTGGTGTTGTGCGAAAGGACGACATACTTCACGCCTTTGAGCGCCGGCTCGTCTCGGATGCGTCCGACCGTCACCGTCATGCCATCACCGGCGTCGCGGTCCCGGCGCGGCTGCGGCCGGAACGGGTCATGCTCCACGCGGAGCAATCGCTCCGGCGCCGAGGGCAAGCCCTTGAGGCCGTCGATGCCGAAGGCCTCCATCGCCGCGGTCGCGGCCGCCGCATCGGCGGGACGCTCGGTGCCAACGAAGACGGTTTCCAGGTGACCGTCCTTGACGTTGACCCGGGTGCAGGTGCACGACACCGCGAACGATGCCGGCTCATCCCAGGGGCCCAGGATCTTCTTCGTTTCGCGCTCGACCTTTTCCTCTTCGCCGGGGATGAACGGGATGACGTTGTCGATCACGTCGAGTGCGAGCACGCCACCCTGGCGGCCGGCCCCGGAAACGGCTTGCAGCGAGGTCATCATCACGGTGCGCACGCCGAAGGCGTCGTGCAGCGGCTTGAGGGACACCACCAGCCCGGTCGTGGTGCAGTTGGGGATGGGGGCGATGAAGCCGCGCCAGCCCCGCCGGCGGCGCTGGTCGTGCAGCGCTTCCGCGTGGGCATCGTTGATGCCGGGGATCAGGATCGGCACATCCGGCTCGTACCGGAAGGCGGACGCGGTACTGATGACGGGAACCCGCTCCGCGAACTGCGGTTCCCAGACCTGCGCGACCTCTTTCGAGACCGCGCTGAAGACGAGGTCCACCGGCTGCGCGAGCAGCTGCGCATCAGTCAGGCAGGGGAGGGAGAGCAGCGACGGGTCCAGCCGGCCGTCGGCGAACCACCGGCTGCCGCCCGACGGGTCGCGCAGCGCGTGGCCCAGCAATTTTCCGGCGGAGTTCTGGGAGGCGCCCACCGCGGCGACCGTGAACCACGGATGTCGCTCCAGGGCCGCCAGCACCTGCTGGCCGGCGATGCCGGTGGCACCGAGGACGCCGACGCGCAGAGACCCCCTCCCCGACCCTCCCCACAAGGGGGAGGGAGAGTTGCTCATCTCACCCCGGCGGGCGTCTTCTCGACCCCCGCCAGGGCCAGCTCGAACTCGGAGGCGCGCGCTTTTGTCAGGTGGAGGCGTCGGCCCTCGCCGGGTTCGAACAGCTCGGTGGTCTTCAGGCCATTGCCGGTGATGCAGATGACGACCGATTCGTGCCGGCGCACGCGGCCTTCCTCGACCAGCTGGCGAAGGCCGGCGACCACCACGCCGCCGGCGGGCTCGCTGAGGATGCCCTCGGTCTCCGCGAGCAGGGCCATGGCCTCCTGGACCGCGTCCTCCCGGCAGGCGGTGCCCCAACCGCCCGAGGCCTGGACGGCGCGCGCCGCATACCGTCCGTCGGCCGGGTTCCCGATGGCCAGCGACTTGGCGATGCTGTGCGGTTTGACCGGCGTGACGGTGTCGAGACCCTGCTGAATCGCACGGCTCACCGGGGCGCACCCCTGCGCCTGCGCCGCATGAATCCGGGTCGGAATCTCATTTACGAGGCCCACGCTGACCAGCTCCGAAAACGCCTTCGCCGTCTTCGCCAGCAACGAGCCCGCGGCCACCGGCACTACGATGTGATCGGGAGCCCGCCAGCCGAGCTGCTCGACCACCTCGAAGGCCAGGGTCTTGCTCCCTTCCGAGTAGAACGGCCGGAGGTTGACGTTGACGATCGCCCACTGGTACTGGTCGGCGAGCTCCGCGCACAGCCGGTTGACGTCGTCGTAGGCACCGTCGACCTCGACGATGGTGGCGCCGTACGCGCTCGCGGCGCCCACCTTGCCGGGCTCCAGGTCAGCGGGAATGAACACCAGGGCGCGCAGGCCGGCGCGCGCCGCGTAGGCCGCCACCGAGCCGGCGAGGTTTCCGGTCGAGGAGCAGGACAGCGTGTCGAAGCCGTAGGAGAGGGCGAAGTTGGTCGCCACCGCGACGTTGCGATCCTTGAACGATCCGGTGGGGTTCAGGGTGTCGTTCTTGACGTAGAGGTGATCGAGGCCGAGCGCCTTGCCCAGGTTGCGCGCCTCGACCAGGGGCGTCATCCCGGTGCCGAGGTCGATCGGTTCGCCGGTCGGCGCCGGCAGTAGCTCGCGGTAGCGCCAGATGCTGGCGGGTCCGCTGGCAATGGTGCCGCGGCTCAGCCGATGGCGAATGGCGTCGAGGTCGTAGGCGACCTCGAGCGGCCCGAAGCAGTGCTCGCAGACGTAGGCGGGCTCGAAGTCCCGCAGCCGCCCGCACTCTCGACATCGCAGCTTCACCGAATACCTCCTCGACGTCGTTTTCTCCGCCAAACCCCCTCCCCGACCCTCCCCACAAGGGGGAGGGAGAAATAAAAAAAGCCCCTGGAGAGGGGCCGTCTTGTCCGTGACCGCATCATCTTCCAGACTTTCGTCTGACGGACTTTCCACCTTGCCGGGAACCCGGTAGGTTGGCAGGCTTCACAGGGCCGGCCCCTCTGCCACTCTTGATAACCGTCGCTATTCAGTTGTCCGAAAAGCCTAACAGCCCCTAACCGTACTCGTCAATCCGACTCGGTAATTCGCGGCATCCCCCCATAGACCGGGGTGCACCATTGCCGGTAGCGCGGATCGTTGCCGCGCACCGCCCGGAAGTACGCTTCCTGCAGGCTCAGCGTGATCGACCCGGGTTTGCCCGTTCCGACCGGCCGGCCGTCGACCTCGACGATAGGCGCGATCTGGACGCCGGTGCCGCAGAAGAAAGCTTCATCGGCCTGGTAG
>VBDZ01000248.1 GCA_005881215.1 Chloroflexota bacterium
GCTCGTTTTCTCCTTTGCGAGACTTGGTAGGGATGACCCTCATGCTAGGTGGCCGTCGCTGCGGCGGCGTCTCCAAAACTGCTCGATCGCCGCGCCACCCCGGCCGCGACCACCGGCCGCGTCGCCCACATCTGGTAGCAGTTGGGGGCCACCATCGGTCCATTCCCCACGCGATAGATCGACGGCGTCTCGCCGACGATCTCCCGAAACGTGCGGCTGAAGGTCCCCCGGCTCGTGAAGCCGACGTCGAAGCAAATGTCGGTGACGCTGCGGGCGGTCTCGCGCAGCAGGAACATCGAGCGCTCCACCCGCCGCCGCTGCAGGTAACGGTGCGGCGTCTCCCCGAAGGCGGCGCGGAAGCTGCGGATGAAGTGCGCCTCGGAGAGGTGAGCCACCGCGGCCACAGCGCGGACGTCGAGCGGCTCGGCGTAGGAGCGGTCCATAGCGTCGCGGGCGCGCAATAGGCGCCGGTTCAAGTCCTCGACTTCCCGGCTCACGATGCAAAGCTACGCCATCAAGCCTACAGCGACGCCGATTTTGTCCGAAGCGCTTTGGCTGAGGCGCGCGCCGAACTAGGCGCGGTCCGCCCAGGCGACGAGGTTGGTAGCGCTCAGCGTGTTGATGACAGTATCGGCCGCAAGGCCGCAGGCTGCGGCCCGTTCGCAACCGACCATTTGCCAGTCGAGCTGCTCCGGAGCGTGAGCATCGGTGTCGATGGCGAAGCGGCAACCTGCCTCCACTGCCAGTCGGAGCAGCCGCTTGGGCGGGTCGAGCCGCTCAGGACGTGAGTTGATCTCCACGGCGACGTCGAACCGCCGGCAAGCCGCGAACACATCCTCCGCGTCGAACTGGGACTCTGGCCGCCCTCTGCCGACAACGATGCGACCAGTGCAGTGGCCCAGCACGTTGGTGAGCGGGTGGGCGACTGCCGTCATCATTCGTTCAGTCATCTGCTCGCGGGGCATGCGCAGCTTCGAATGCACGCTGGCGACGACAATGTCGAGACTCTCCAGGAGGCTGTCCTCCTGGTCGAGCGAGCCGTCCTCGTTGATGTCGACCTCTATGCCGGTGAGGATGCGGAAGGGTGCCAGCCTGACGTTGAGCCGCGCCACCTCCTCGAGCTGCTGGCGTAACCGCTCGGCGGAGAGGCCTCTGGCCACGCTGAGTCGCGGCGAGTGGTCGGTGAGGGCGACGTACTCGTGACCCAGCGAGCGCGCCGCCTCGGCCATCTCCAGGATGCTGCTGCCGCCGTCCGACCAGTCGGAGTGCGTGTGGCAGTCGCCTCGAAGCGCCGCACGCAAGGCCTCGGCGAAGTCGGCCACGGAGCGACCGTCGGTGGATTCCAGCCGACGCAGGTAGACGGGGGCCTCGCCGCGCTGCGCTTCGATGATCGCCAGCGCCGTGACGGCACCGATGCCGGGCAGCTGTTGGAGCGAACCATCACGGATCCTCCATTCGAGCTCGTCCGCGGTGAGTGCTGAAACCAGGTCGGCGGCGCGACGGAAGGCGCGAACCCGGTAAGTCGGCTCCTGCGCCAGCTCCAAAAGGAAGGCGATGCGCCGTAAGGCGGTGACCGCCGGGGCATCGCGGGGCACAGCGGTCTCCTATCCCCGGGCAGGCCCGTACGTGGCGATCAACACGCCCTTGCTCGTGGTGCTGCTGTCGACCAGCCGCAGCGATGCTTGCGTGCCGCCCGCAAAAAGCCGCCGTCCGGTGCCGAGCACCAAAGGAGCAATCATCAGGAGGTACTCGTCGATCAAATCGGCGGTCATCAGCGAGCCGATCAGCACGCTGCTACCCATGATCACCAGGTTCGTGCCCGAGCTCTGTTTGAGGTCCGCCACGGCGGCCGGAACGTCCCCGTGCAGCAGCGTCGAGTTCGGCCAGTCGAGCCTCGTCCCTGTGTTACTCGAGGCGACGTACTTGGGAGTGTTGTTGAGCGCGTCCTTGAACGGGCCGCCCCGGGCGTTCCAGGAGGCCAGCAGCTGCTCGTAGGTGCGCCGTCCGAACAGAAACGCGCGATCCCCGCCCATCTTGGCGACCGTCGCCTCGTCGCCGTATGGGATCCCCCAGCCGCCGCGCTCAAACCCATCTCGCGTGTCCTCGTCCGGGCGGCCCGGTCCCTGCATCACGCCGTCAAGCGTCACCCAATTCA
>VBDZ01000250.1 GCA_005881215.1 Chloroflexota bacterium
GACATCATCCACGGCGCTCACGACTTCCTGGGAGCGGCCGCTAAGGAAACCGGAACCTTCAACTGGTTCTACGCCGACGCTCACGACATCGCCTACTACTCCTCCGGCCGCTTGCCGCAGCGATCGATGCTGACGAACCCGAACTTCATCGGCTGGGGCACCGCGTCCGGCTATGAATGGCAGGGGTTCCAGGTCAGCAGCTGCAGCGGCGGCCTGATCACGCCCCCCGGCCCGGACTCCACCGGGGCATCGACCACGGGGGCGACGACGACCGCCTGCGGTTACGCAGCGGACTGGTTGACTGCCGATGGCTCGGCCCAGGATCCGCATCCGCACGCTATCAATCCGCCTAGCGGCTTCCTCACCAATTGGAACAACAAGCCGGCGCCGGAGTGGTCCGCGGCCGACAGCAATTTCGGCTTCGGGTCGATCTATCGGGTGATGTCGCTGACCGATCGGGTCCGGGCGACGCTGGCCCGTGGTCCCGCCACCCCGGTGGCCATCGTCAATGACATGGAAGATGCCGGCTCTGTCGACCTCGATGGCTCGAAGCTCGTGCCGCCCATGCTCGCCGTCCTCGGCCCCGGCGGCAAACCCGAGGAGCGTCGGGTGCTTGGCGTCCTGGCCGGCTGGGTGCAGCCGGATGACCTGGGCGCCCACCGCCGCGAATCGGCCGGCGATCCAAACAGCTACCAGCAGGGCAACGCGGTCGCGATCATGGACGCGCTCTACCCCAACCTCGTCCATGCCATTTTCGACCCCTGGCTTGGCGACCACAATGCGCCAGGGAATCTGTATCCAAAGGTGTTCGCCTTGAAGAAATTGTCAGACGCGCCGGGCCCGGTCGGATCGGCGTACGACGAGTCATCCGGCGGATGGGAGAGCTATGTCAACACCGCGCTGCGGCAGGTGAGCGGCCAGCCGATCAACGACGCCGCTTCGCAGGTGTATTGCGGCAGCACCAACGGCAGCCCGGGAACCCTGAGTCGCTGCCGTGACGCCCTGCGGGATGCCCTGGACACCACGATTGCGCAACTGACCGCGGCCTACGGGACGTCAGATCCGGCACAGTGGACCTGCAATACGAACAATCCCCCGGGCCAGTGCAACCCCAAAAACGACTACATCCACTTCCAGGCGGTCGGCGCGCAGAGCACCGACCCGATGCACTGGATCAATCGCCCCACCTTCCAACAGGTGGTGCAGT
>VBDZ01000251.1 GCA_005881215.1 Chloroflexota bacterium
TGGTGCACCGTGCGGTGGCTCGGAAAGTGCAGCGGCTTGGGAAACACCGTGAGCGGGTGGCGGACCACGGTCTTCTCGACGCCGATGAGCATGGCGGTGTTATGAACAAATCCGTTTCCGCTCTGGATGTTCGTGGGCGTCGACGTGGGGTGGCCGCCCCACGGGGTTCCCAGGGCGAAGCCGAACGCGCCCCAGATGTTGATGCCCAGCGTGCCGTATCGCAGTTGCACGATGGCCCGCTCGAGCGCTTCGGCTACGCCGGGGTCGCGCAAGGTCGCCGGATGGACCACGATCGTGGCACTGAGCGTCCCCCACAGGTGCTCGTTGGCAAAACGAATGGCGTGCTCGAGAAATTCGATCGGGCTGTTCCCGTCGACGGCTGTCTCCGAGAGAATGGCGCAGAACGGCTCCATCCGGAAGGCTTTCTCGCTCGCGTCGTGCGGGTTGAGGTCGCTGAGCACGGTCCAGGGAAGGCTGCCGGGCCCGGCTTGGCCGATCGTGTGAAGTGTCGCCCGACCCGCGGTCAGCGCCTGGTAGCGATCCTCGGCTCCGGGATAGTAGGCGGCCCGGACGGGCGTCCGATCGAACACCTGCGCGATGGCACCGAGCAGCTGGCCTCGTAGCGCCCAGCCGCGAGGCGTGATCAGCATCTTGTTCGCATTGCAATTGAAGGACGCATTGTTCGTCACGCCCCCGGCGATGTTCTCGGCCTGCCAGGCCAGCTGGCGCTCGCTGTAGGGGCCGGGCACGACGAAGACGGGCGAGATGTTGCCGAGCTCAGCGGTGATCGGCTTATCGAGCAGCGGCCGATTCTCAGCCCGTCGGGCCTCCCGTTCCGGACCCGGCTGCCCCCAGACCAGCAGGTCGTAGGTGCGGTCGGAGCCGGTGATGAGAATTTCGTCCACGCTATCGTGTTGAGCCAGGTACGCACCCTCATCAGCGCCGCCGTAGACCACGGCCAGGAAGTTCTGCCGGATCGGGTCGGCGAACGCCTCCTCGAGTAACGGTCCCAGGTAGGCATTCACCGGGTTCATCTTGAGCAGA
>VBDZ01000118.1 GCA_005881215.1 Chloroflexota bacterium
TCTCGCTCCAGGACATCTTCGTCTACAAACAAACGGGTTACGAGAACGGAAAGGTGAGCGGGATGCTCACCGCCACCGGGGCGATCCCCCGGATGATGGAGGTTCTCGAGTCGACCGGCAACGCCGTGCCCGTTAGCTATTTCGACCCTCACCCGGACAGCGGCTTCATCAGGCCGAAGCGTCTGCACGTCGTCGATAAGGCCGCCTAGCTTTTCAACTAAGGCGGCTCACGAGCGGTCGTATAGTCAGCCCATGCCCGCCAGGGAGGCGACGCCGTTCTCGTTGGCGCTCGACCGGCGGGTCGAGCAGGGCGCCCTCGGACCGTTATACGAGAGGCTTTCCGACAACGAGGTCCGTTGCTATGCCTGTGCCCACCGCTGCCTGATCAAGGACGGCCTGCGGGGCATCTGCAAGGTCCGGTACAACCGCGGGGGCCTCCTGATGGTGCCGCGCGGGTACGTCGGCGCCTTGCAGTGCGACCCGATCGAGAAGAAGCCGTTCTTCCACGCGTTTCCTGGCACTGATGCCCTCACGTTCGGCATGCTCGGATGCGACCTGCACTGCTCTTATTGCCAAAACTGGGTCACGTCGCAGGCGCTGCGCGATCCGGGCGCATTGACCGAGCCCATGGACGTCACGCCGCGCCAGCTGGTCGACATCGCCAAAACCCGGCGGGCGTCGGTGGTCGCGACTTCCTACAACGAGCCGCTGATCACCTCGGAATGGGCCGTCGAGGTCTTCAAGGAAGCACGCCCGCGCAGGTTTTCGACCGCCTACATCTCCAACGGCAACGCCACTCGGGAGGTCCTCGACTTCATCCGGCCATTCACCGACCTCTACAAGATCGACCTCAAATCCTTCCGCGACAAGAATTACCGCTCGCTCGGCGGCAAGCTGGAAAACATCCTCAACGGCATCCGGATGGTCCACGAGATGGGGTTCTGGCTGGAGATCGTCACCCTGATCATCCCCGGCTTCAACGACGGCGACGAGGAGCTGGGGGATATCGCACGTTTCCTGGCCGGCCTCTCACCCAGCATCCCCTGGCATGTGACGGCCTTCCACAAGGACTACAGGATGCAGGACCCGGACAACACCTCTCCGGAGAGTCTGCTGAGGGCGGCACGGATCGGCGAGGCGGCGGGCCTGGAATACATCTACGCCGGCAACCTGCCCGGTCGGGTCGGGCGTTACGAAGACACCCGGTGTCCACGCTGCAGTACCACGCTGATTCGGCGGATCGGGTACCGGATCCTCGAGGACCGGTTGACCGGCTACGGTCGCTGCTTTAACTGCGCCCTGCAGATCCCAGGGGTCTGGACCGTGCGCTCAGATTAGAATCAACGCTGGTCGTGCCTACTGAACTCAGCCGCCGGGAATTCTCTTGGGTCCTCGGCGGTCCCCAGGGCGGAGGCATCAATGCCTCAGCCGAGATTTACGCCAAAGCGTTGACGCGGGGCGGGCTGCACGTGTTTGCCAACATCGAGTTCCACTCGAACATCATGGGCAAGCACAGCTATTACCGGGTCACCGCGGCCCCGATTCCGGTGCGGTCTCACGTCGACGACATCCACATGCTGGTGGCCCTCGACCAGGAATCGCTGTTCGGCGACGCCGCCGAGCGCAAGCACTACCCGAGCCACACCGGCCACGTCCACCAGGTGGCGCCGGGCGGCAGCATCATCTACGACGCCGACCTGAAAATCGACCCGGCCCAGTTCGGTCGCGATGACATCAACCTCTATCCGATCCCCTTCTTCGAGGTCCTCGAGGAGGCGCTGAAACAGGTCGGCAAGGGCGGCCAATCACGCAAGTACATCGTGATGCGCAATACCGTCGCGCTCGGTGCCTCGATCGGGATTTCGGGCTACGACGAGGAGCTGATGTTCGAGGCGATTCGGAACGAATTCAAAGGCCGCAAGGCCGAGGCGGCGGAGATGAACGTCGAGGCGGTGCGGGCGGCGGCCGCCTACGCACGAAGCCATTTCAGTGTTCGACCAGAGCGCCGGCTGGCGCCGGTTCCCGTCGAGCAGCGCAAGAACCGGATGCTGATCAAGGGGTTCCAGGCCGTGGGCATTGCCAAGTTGCGAGCCGGCCTGGGGCTGCAGACCTACTACCCGATCAGCCCGGCCACCGACGAAAGCGTGTACCTGGAGGCGAAGGGCCCCCAGTATCAATGCACCGTGGTGCAGTGCGAGGATGAGATCGCCAGCATCAACATGGCGATCGGGGCGGCACATATGGGGGTGCGAGCCGCCACCTCGACGGCGGGACCCGGGTTCGCGCTGATGTCCGAGGGCTTCGGGTTTGCCGCCATCACCGAAGCGCCCGGACCGGTGGTCTTCCTCTGGCAGCGCGGCGGGCCGAGTACCGGGCTGCCCACCCGCACGGAGCAGGCTGACCTGCAATTCGCCCTTCACCCCGCCCACGGTGACTTCCCCCACATCGTGGTGGCGCCGGGTGACATCGAGGAATCGTTTAGCGACAGTTTCGAAAGCTTCAACTGGGCGGATCGGTATCAGATGCCGGTGGTCGTCCTGCTGGAGAAATTCCTCGCGTCCTCCCTCTTCAGCAGCGAGCCGATCGACATGAGCAAGCTCAAGATCGACCGCGGCCAGATCTATCAACCGGCCGACGCGGACGGCGATGGCTACCGGCGGCATGCCATCACCGCCGATGGGGTCAGCCCGCGGACGCTGCCCGGGATGCCCGGTGGGATCTTTTCGACCACCAGCGATGAGCACGATCCGGAGGGTCACATCACCGAGGGGGTCGAGAACCGGATCGCCATGATGCGCAAGCGGATGGCGAAGCTGCAGACGGCCGCCAGGGAGATTCCGGCGACGAGTAAGTTCACGCTGCACGGCCCGCGCCAGGCTGACCTCACGCTGGTGGCCTGGGGCGCCACCAAGGGCGCCATCCTCGACGCTATGAGCGAGCTCGAGGCCGACGGCCGCTCGGTGAACTTCCTGCAGATCCGGTTGATGCGGCCGTTCCCGTCCGACGCGGTAGCCGCCATCTTGCGCGGCGCGCCGCTCACGGTCCTGATCGAAAACAACTACTCGGCCCAACTGGGCGCCCTGATCTCGGAGCAGACGGGCGTCGTGCTCGATCACCACGTGCTCAAGTACGATGGCCGTCCGTTCTCGCGCAACGAGATCGTCGAGGGCGTGCGGGCCGCGCTCTCCGAGCAACGCAAGGAGGTCATGGTGTCGCATGCCTGAGACCGCGGCCGCCGCTGCCCCGAAGAAATTCAGCCTGCAGCAATACAAGACGGAGGTCCATGTCGACTGGTGCCCCGGCTGCGGCGACTTCGGCATTCTCAGCTCCATCCAGCAGGCGCTCTTCCAGCTCCAGATCCCGCCCTACAAGATCGCCATGATCTCGGGAATCGGCTGCTCCGGGAAGACGGCGCACTATGTCGACACCTATGGACTGCATACCCTGCACGGCCGGGCGCTGCCGGTCGCGACCGGCGCCAAGCTGGCGAACAACCAGCTGACGGTCGTGGCGGTCGGCGGGGACGGGGATGGCTACGGCATCGGGGCCGGCTACTTCCTCAACAGCGGGCGCCGTAACCTCGACATGACCTACATCGTCTTCAACAACGGCGTCTACGGACTGACCAAAGGTCAGGCCTCCCCCACGCTGGCCAAGGGGCTCAAGACCAAGTCGATGCCGGAGGCGTCGATCCAGGAGGGGATCAATCCGATCGCGGTGGCGCTGGGAGCCGGTTACACCTGGATCGGCCGCGGCTACGCCCTCGACGTCAAGTCACTGGTGTCGCTGATCGTGCAGGCGATCAATCACAAGGGCACGTCGTTCCTGGATGTCTTCCAGACCTGCCCGGTCTATAACGACCTGCGGACCAAGGAATGGTATGCAGGAGAGGACATCGGCCGCACGCGGATCCGGCGGCTGGAGGCGGACCCGACCTGGAATCCGGTGGTATCGGATCCCCTGAGCATCGACGAGATCGTCGAGAAAAAGACGCGAGCGCTGCACGCGTCCTACGAAACCGGCGACAACCTGGCGGTCGGCGTCTTTTACTCGATCGAGCTGCCCACCTACGACGACCAGCTGGCGACCAAGATGCCGGCGCTCAAGGAACATCCCCTGGTCGACCTGCCGCTTTATCAACGCGACGTCCAGCCGCTCTTCGACGAGCTAGCCTGAGCGGCGCGCCGGATAGCGTCCGGTGAACGTTCGCGTCTTGGCCGTCAGTGATGAGGTCGAGCCTCAACTGCTCGATGAACGAACCGTGGCGGGGCAGGGTCGGATCGACCTGCTGATCGGATGCGGCGACCTGCCGGCCGATTACCTGGACGCTATGGCGACGCTCTACACCGCCCCCCTGGCCTTCATTCGCGGCAACCACGATCCGCCTCGTGGCCAGGGGGGCTACCCGACCGGCGCGGAAATCGACGAGCGCGTCGTCACCGAGAAGGGGCTGCTGGTCGCCGGACTAGAAGGTTCGATCCGCTACAGCTCCGGACCCCATCAATACACCGAGCGGCAGATGATGCTCAAGGTCATCCGGCTGCGAATTCGGTTGCGGGGCCGTCACCCCGACATCCTGATCACCCACGGTCCGCCTGCCGGCGTCAACGAAGGCACGGACCCACCGCACCGGGGGCTGAATGCGGTCCGCCGGGCCGTCGAGTGGACGCAACCACGCCTGCTTCTGCATGGGCACGTCCACCCGTACGGCCGCGATCTCGTTCGCGAGGCCCGGCTGAGCGAGACCCGGGTGATCAACGTGGTCGGCCATCGGGTCATCGAGCTGGAGAGATGAAGCAGCTTCGGGCGCGCGCCGATTTTGAGACGGCACGGCTGCAGTCGTTCCTTCGGGACACCGGATTGCTCCTGCGGCGCGATGCGAAGCCGCTACTCTCCTTCGACGACGTCCGCCGCGCGGCCCGGCTCGATGGCCAGGCCTACGGCGGGCTGAAAGAGATCCCGATCGCCGACATTCGCGGATCGGTGGGCCGCCCGACTGACTTTGACGCCACCTTCCTTCCGGTGCGACCCCATATGCGCCAGCGCTGGGCCCAGCTCGATGCAGCCATGCGGCGCGGTGAGGCGGTGCCACCGATCGAGGTGTATCACCTGGGCGGTGTCTACTTCGTCAAGGACGGACACCACCGGGTGTCGGTCGCCCGCCAGCTGGGCTGGAAGACCATCAAGGCCCGGGTGATCGAGGTTCGCACCCGGGCGCCGCTCACCGGCGAGATCGATGCGGCCACCCTCCTCCAGGCCAGGGAGTACGTTGATTTTCTCGAGCGTACCCAGCTCGACCGAACGCGCCCCGACGCCGTGATCGAGGTCAGCCGGCTCGGACGCTACGACCGGATCTTCGAGGAAATCCTCGGCCACCGTTACTTCCTCGGCCTGCAGCACGGCCGCGAGGTGGATCTCGCCGAGGCCGCCGCCAGCTGGTACGACAACGTGTATCAGCCGATCGCCCGGCTGATTCGCGAGTACGAGATCCTGCAGCATTTCCCCGGTCGAACCGAGGCGGACCTCTACCTGTGGATTACGGCTCGCTGGCTGGAGCTGAGCCGGAGCGCGCAGCCGGCCGGTCCCGCGGAAGCGATCGCGGACATTCTCTTCGAGACCGAGGGCGTTCCGCGCCCCCCATCACCCCAAACGCTGGCGCTGCTCCGGCGCTGGCTGGGCCCCCCGCGGCGGGTGATCGAGCTCCCCGTCAAGCTCGTGCGGCGGGTCAGGACGCGTCGGGCCTCGGCCGGGCCGGCGTAGCGGCTAGACCTCGGTCTTGCGCTTCTCCGGATAGGCGGCGTTGATCTCGGCCCGAACCCGAGTCTTGTCCGCGTCGCTCTTGAAGTAGTCGAAGTTCCAGGGGATGAACCGCTTCATTTCCGGCGGCACCTCGTCCTCGGGATAGATGGCCGCCACCGGGCAGGGGTCGACGCAGGCGCCACAGTCGATGCACTCGTCCGGATTGATATAGAGCATCCGGTCCTCGGAGCCGCCGTCGATGATGCAATCCACCGGGCAGACGTCGACGCAAGACCTGTCCTTCAGATCGACGCAGGTTTCGGTGATGATGTAGGCCATTTATCCTCGGAGAAATTTCACTCTAGCACAGGGTTTCCCTCGGCCCGCCGCTGATGTGAAGAGTCGGGCGCAGCCCGGTCGGCACTCCGCCACAGGACCGTCACAAACCGGTCAGGTGGGGACGAGCACCGGTGGCAAGAGGAGGCTTGCGGCTCGCGTTACCTTCTCGTGGCCCTGCCAAGACCGGTTCCGCAACGCCGTGTGTTCCGGCCGGCGCGCCGGGTCAATTGGGGCACGCGGATCTTTGCGTTTCTGGTATTGCTGCTGGCGGTGGGTGCCATCGGCGCCTTCCTCGAGGTCATGCTGCCGCAACAGGTGGCGAAGCTGGCCCAGTTGGAAGCGAATGAGCTGATGCTCGCCCGCCAGGGGACATCCGACGTGAACACATCGGTGACCGCGCTCTGGGCTGACGTCTCGCCGACGGGCAGCATGAGCCTGACCGACGACCGGATCACGACGGACCTGGCCCTGTCCAGGCGCACCGAAAAGGCCGCCGCCGACGCACTCGGTCACGTCCAGGCGGCGCAGGCCTACATGGCCCAGGCCGATGGCCTGCCCTTCCAGTTTCACCAGCCGGCGTTCATCGCCGCCGATCGGCCGGCTCTCCAGCACCTGGAGAAAGGCCTTGGCGCCGCCGTGAAGCTCGGCCATGGCGCCACCCTGCAACTGACCCTCGCCAAGCACCTGGGCCAGGATTCGCGTACGCTGGCCCAGCTCAACGCCAGCGCGGATGCGCGGTCCTGGGCGGGTGCCGCGTCGATCGCCTCGACCCTGGTCACCGATCTCAGATCGCAGCAGGTTCCGGACGCCGACCCGGAGGCGCTGCTGGATCCACTCTGGAGCAAATGGGTCGACGCGATGGTCGCCGTCACGATCGATGCCCAACAGCTGGCCCTGCACTCAGCCGCCAACCAGACCCCGCTGGCTCAGCAGGACTCCCGGGCGCTGGTGGCCGCTCGCGCCCAGCTTGCCACCAGCTTCACAGCGGCCAAGAACGGCGCCCCAGCCTGGCAGGTAAAGACGATCCAGCCGCTGCTGGACACGCTGGCCAAAGAGCTGGCCGCCGGCAGTTAATAGGACTATGCTGACTCGGAGGGATGCTCCGGGTGGCTGAGGAGAAGACCGAAGCCGAGCTGGTCCGCTGCGAGGGTTGCCAGGAAATGGTCAAGCCGCTGACCGCGTGGTCGGTCAGCTTGGTGGCCGCCACCGTGGTGACCGTCCATGCCTGCCCCCACTGCGGCGGGCAGAAGGTGGCGGTCGCCAGCCCCTTCAAGTAACGGGTCAGCGCCGGCTAGATCCGGACCAGGAGATCCTCGCTGAGCTCGCTGACGGACTTGACCCCCAGCAGCGTCATCGAGACCGCCATCTCGTCGCGCAGCATTGCCAGCATCGCCCGGACGCCTTCCGCGCCGCCGACCGCCAGCGCGTACAGGTACGGTCGCCCGACCAGCACGCCGCTGGCCCCCAGGCAGAGGGCCTTGAGCACGTCCGTACCGCGCCGCACGCCGCCATCCATCAGCACCGGCACGACGTTCCCGACCGCGTCGACCACCTCGGGGAGGGCATCGAGGCTCGCGATCGCGTAATCGAGCTGGCGGCCGCCGTGGTTGCTGACCACGATGCCACGGGCGCCCACCTCGACGGCGTGGCGGGCGTCATCGGCACGGACCAGGCCCTTGACGATCACCGGAAGCGAGGTCTTCCCCACCAGCCACTCCAGATCGTCCCAGCCAAGCCCGGGGTCGATCTGGGCGTTGACCATCTGGGCAAACGGATCCGGCCCTTCGGCCGTCGCCGCGCTCTGCCGGCCGAGCAGGTTGGTGTAGGCGATGCCGTCGGGCAGGCTGAAGGCATTGTGGATGTCGCGCTCTCGTCGACCCGCAATGGGGAGGTCGACCGTCAACAGGATGGCGCCGTAGCCCGCGTCGACGGCCCGCTCAACGAAGCTGGCACTGACGGCTCGCTCGGGGTGCATGTAGAGCTGGAACCAGCGAACGCCCCTGGCCGCGGCGGCAACGTCCTCGATCGAGACGCTGGAGAGGGTGCTCAAGCAAAACGCCACCCCGGCGTCGGACGCCGCCTGGTAGACCGCCGCCTCCCCCTCAGGGTGCGCCATCCGGTGAAGGGCGGTTGGCGCCAGGTGCACCGGCATTTGAAACCGCTGCCCGAGGACCTCGCTGCTAAGGTCCGGCTGGTCAGCCGGAGTCAGGATCTTGAAGCGGAAGCGGTATCGCGCGAACGCTTGGCGGTTTCCCTTCAGCGCCGCCTCGTCTTCGGCTCCCCCGGCGATGTAGTCGAAGATGCCCTGCGGCAGGAGGGTTTTGGCGACCGGCTCGAAGTCATCGAGCCTGACGGGAGGGGCGGAGCCGGCCGGGGCGTCGACCGCCGCATCTTTCACATCGCCAATTGTGGCGTTTTGGCCCTGGCGTGTGTAACGTTATGTCAGTACTGAAGCGGGAGGAAGGGAGGTTCGGGTCATGCACGGGGCCATCGCAGTCCTGGCGTTTCATCACGTCTACCAGCCGCTCGGCGACAGTATCGTTCTCTCGGCGATCGTGGCAGGCATTCCTCTTTACATCCTGTTCATCCTGCTGGCACTCCTTCGGTTGCCGGCGTGGTTATCGGCACTGGTGGCGATGCTCTCCGCGGCCGTCCTGGCGGCGGTGGTCTGGGGGATGCCGCTGGGGCTCGATGTCTCGGCGACCACCGAAGGGATGGCGAACGGGCTATGGCCGATCAGCTGGATCGTGCTCAACGCGGTCTTCTTCCACAACCTGACCATCGCCAGCGGCGATTTCGACGTGATTCGACGCTCGCTGACCCGGCTGACGGAGGACCGGCGGGTCCAGGCGCTGCTGGTGGCGTTCTGCTTCGGCGCCCTGATGGAAGGGATTGCCGGCTTCGGCGCGCCGGTCGCCATCTCGGCGGCGATCCTGGCCAGTCTCGGATTCGAGCCGATCAGCGCCGCGGTGCTGGCGTTGCTGGCCAACACGGCGCCGGTGGCCTTCGGATCGATCGGCATCCCGGTGGTCACGCTCGGGTTGCTCACCGCACCGATCATCGGCCACGGCGCGGCCGATCAAACCCCCGTTACCCTCGCCCTATCCGCCATGGTGGGCCGGCAGCTGCCCGTCTTCTCCATCATCATCCCGGCCTTCCTGATCGTGGTCCTCGCCGGCTGGAAGCGAATGGTCGAAGTCTTGCCGGCCGTCCTCACTGCCGGCGTCGTCTTCGCCGTCGTCCAGTTCCTGGTGTCGAATTTCATCGGTCCCGAGCTGACCGATGTGCTCGCCGCCCTCTTCTCCATGGCAGCGGTGGCCCTGTTACTCCGGGTCTGGAAGCCACGGGCCCTCTGGGGCTTTGCCGCCGATCGCGTGGCGGCGCCGCCGGGCGCGGCCCCCAGGCTTCGCAGCGTGGGTGCCGCCGTCGCCCAGGTCGTCGATCCACCCGGCCGGGTGGTGCGCGCCTACATGATGTACGTGATCCTGGTGGTCGTGATCCTGATCGGGCAGATGGGCAACCTGCCGTTCTTCTCGGGTAGCCCGGCCGGAAACGTCAAAAACGCGCTACACACTCCGGCCAACATCACCGCGGACTTCAAGTGCGGCCAGCCGGCATTCAAGCTCTGCCCCAATCCCTGGATCGGTCCCAGGCCGACCGTGGATGCCGGTGCCTTCAAATTCCCGTTCTGGCGATTCCAGTGGCCGGGCAG
>VBDZ01000236.1 GCA_005881215.1 Chloroflexota bacterium
CACCAGCATGATGAACTGGGGGTGATCGGCGGGAAGGAAGCCGACGAACGAGCCGATCGTCTGGTCCGGCAGATATTTGCCGTTTTCCGGGATGCTGGCGGTGCCGGTCTTGCCGGCGATCCGGTTCTTGAAGCCGTCGATCCGGGCGGCAAAGCCCGAGCCGTGCTCGACGACGCCCACCATCATCTGCTGCATCTGCTGCGCCGTCTTCGGGCTGACGACCTGGCGGATGACCCGCGGCTGAACCGGGTGCCGGGTCCCATGGCTGTCAATCACTTGATCGACGACGTGGGGCCAGACCAGGTTGCCACCGGTGGCGGCCACGTTGACGGCGGCCAGCATCTCGATCGCGGTCGCGTCCACCCCCTGGCCAAAGGCGGCGGTCGCCAGCTGCGACGCCTTCCACTTCGTGAGGTCACCGAGCGGGGCGGCCGTCTCCGCCGCGACGTCGACCCCGGTGGGTGATCCGATGCCGAAGCGCTGCAGGTACTGGTAGAAATTGCCGGCCCCTTCCAGCTGCTCGGCCTTGATGGCGCCGACGTTGAGCGAGTTCTCGAGCACCTGGGTCATCGTGACCATGCCGTGCGCCCGGCCGTCCCAGTTGTGGATGGCATAGCCGCCGACCACCGCAGTGCCGGTTTCGTTGAACCGGTAGTCGGGCGTGATCGCATGGGTGTCGAGAGCGCCCGACAGGGTGACGACCTTCATCACCGACCCGGGTTCGTAGATGTCGGAGACGATCGGATCGATGAAGCGCGCGGTCGGCGTGGTGGCGAAGTTGTTGGCGTTGTAGCTGGGCACGTCGGCCCAGGCTACGATCCGGCCGGTTTGTGGCTCCATGATGATCAGCGAGCCGCTCTCCGCCTGGTATTTCTGGACGCCGTCGGCGAGTGCTCGCTCCGCGACCACCTGGATGGTGCCGTCCAGCGACAGCTGCAGGGTGGCCCCATCGACCGGGTCGCGACGCTGGCGATCACTCAGAACGATCGGCTGGTTGGCGAGGTCTCGCACGGTTGCCTCGAAACCGGCCTGGCCGCCGAGCACCTTGTCGTAGTAGGCTTCGACCCCGTAATTGCCCTTCCCCGCGTCGTTCGCGAAGCCCAACAGATTCGCCGCCAGCGTGGTGCCGGCGACACCGCCGTCGACATAGGAACGCTGGGTTTCTGCGATCTTGCCGATTCCGGGGAGGCGAAGTCCGTCGAGCTGCTGCGCCACCGAGGCGGATACGCGCCGGGCCAGGTAGACGAATTTTCGCGTGGTCGCCAGTTTCGCCTGGATCTCATCCGGAGTGAGCTGCAGCACCGGCGCCAGCCGGCTGGCGATGTCCTGCCGCTCGGTCGCGGAGATCAGGTCCGGCGAGGCGAAGATCGAGAACACCGGCGTGTTGGTCACGAGCAGTGCGCCGTTGCGGTCGAGAATGTTGCCCCGCACCGCGGGCAGGGTCACGGTGTCGTCGTGGTAGGCGGCAGCGAGTCGGGCCATGTCGTCATGCCGTAACACCTGCCAGTACGCCAGCCGTCCCAGCAGCACCAGATAGGCGCTGAGCACCAGCGCCATCAGCGTCAGGATGCGTCCGCGCGGCTCCAGCTGCTGGACACCACCCGACCTCATCCCGCTTCTCCAGTCCACCCGGTCGGGCCGCGCGTCAGCGGGACGTCGAGGTCGCCGCGAGCGGTCTGCCGGTGATGGCGCCGATCACGGCCATCACGCCGTCCCAGACGGCGACGCGTCCGCGCGTCGCCGGACGCGGGCCAAGCGCGATCGGGGAATCGGTCGCATGGACGTATTGCCAGCGGCCGGGATGCGACAGGCCAAGCTGCTGTGCCGCGGTGGCGACGCGATTGGCGGCGCGATCGGCGGCGAGCTGGGCCTGGAGCTGGTCGTGCTCGGCGCTGAGCCGGGCCTGCTCCTGCTTCAGGGTCGCGATCTGGTAGCTCGCCTGGGTGGCGGCGGCCGATTGTGCGACCAGCAGCAGCGCGGCCGCGATCAGCACCACCGCCCCGACCAGCGGCGAGATGGAAGGCCGGCCGCGACTCCGGCGCGCGCGCGAAGGGGGGAACGCGCGCGCCGGAGGGGTCGGATCGGGCCGGCGGGGCCGCAATACTAATAGATGCCCAGG
>VBDZ01000119.1 GCA_005881215.1 Chloroflexota bacterium
ACCAGCGAGCCGCCCCGGAGGGCGGCTCGCGTCAATGACGGCCTGGGTCAGTCGACGACGGTGGTGGTCGACCGCGGCCGGGTCATCAGGCGGATGAGGGATACGAGGCCCCAGCCGATCAGCGCATAGATCGCGATCGCGACCAGCGACTCCGGCTCGAGAATCGAGCGGCCTTCCTGGGTCGTATTGAAGATGCCGTGGAAGGGCGCGACGAGCGGCCAGGTCACGTCATACATAAATCGAACGAACGGAGCCGGATTGGCGCCGAACAGCTTCAGGACAAAACGGATCGCGATCAGAACATCGATAAACCCGACGATCCACCAGACGGCCTGAGTCGCCCGGCTGTTGTTGCTGCCCTCGCGGTAGACCGACCTGCGTGAGGTCGTCGCCGAAACGGCCGGCGCCGGTCGTACCGGGTCGCCGCTGGACGTCTCCTCTCGGACGATCTCCCGATCGTACGAATCAGCCATGATTACTTCTCCTCTGAGCCCGCAGATAGGTCCCAAGCGTGGCTCAAACGCTACAAGCATGTTACCATGTTTCATGGCAGTCCAAACGCTACATTCGTCGCATCGGGCGCCCGTCCATTTGAAGGGTTCCGCGACGCTATGGGTTTGCCGTCGGGGAGCCTAGAGGCAATGGAAGCCGCAGGATCCGCGCGGCGTTCGCGCCGAGGATCCCGATCTTCTGCTCATCGCTGAGCAGGGGTAGGTCCATGACGCGATTGGCCGTGTCCGCGAGGTCGTACCAGGGGAAGTCCGTGCCCAACATGACACGTTGGGGTCCGATGTCGAGGATGAGTTTCGCCAGCTCACTCGACGTTGGTGCGTTCGGCGCCCCGGTCCAGGCGATGATCTCGCAGAGGTCAAAGGAGACCTGCGGGAAGGCGTCGGCGAAGGCGGCGGTCTGACGCCAGGCGCCCCCACCCAGGTGGGCGAGCACCAGGCGGAGATCGGGAAACTTGCGCACCACGTTCGCAAAGGCTCTGGGCTCGGCGTACGCGGCGCCGGTCCGGGCGCTCCCCGCGTGCGACAGGACCGCAATTCCCAGCTCCACACAGGCCTGGTAGATCGGGTGGATCCGGGGATCGTCCGGCATGAAGCGCTGGACGACTGGGTGGATCTTTATGCCTTTCGCGCCGTGGTGCTCGACCATCTCACGCAGGTGCGCGGCTCCGGGGTCGCCGCCCAGCACGGTCGGATCGGCGGCGACGAAAACCGTCAGCTGCCGGCGTGTGGCTGCCACCTCACAGGCCCAGCGGTTGAACGCCACGAGTCGCTCGGCCTGCACCTCGATGCTGGCCGATCGCAGCACATCATCGAGCAGCGCGACGGCGAAAAGGTTGGCGATGACCGCGTGGTCGAAGCCGGCGCCGGTCATGGCGGCCTCGGCGTCCTCGATATCGCCGTCGAGTGGGGAAAAAACAACGTCGTCCTTGGTCCCGTACTCCCAGATTTGATAGGTCGCTTTCTCCCGCCGACCGGCAGCCTTCGTCTCATACAAGTGCATGTGGCAATCGATGCGCAGATCAGCCATGGGCCTTACTCCAGCGAGGCTGGGCGCAGATCTGCCCCAGGAACTCGAGCACGGTGTGTGCGCCGAGGTAAGCCGTCACCCCGGTTGCGACGTCGAGGAGCGGGTTGATCTCCACCAGATCGAAGCCCACCACCTCGGTGTGCGCGGCGATGGTGGCGAGCAGGTCGCGGAGCTCGCGATAGGACATGCCGTCCGGCTCGGCGGAGACACACCCGGGGACGAGCGAGAGATCGAGGACGTCGATGTCGATGCTGACGTAGCAGGCCGCGTCCCTCGGCAGCACGTCGACGACGCCCTGGGCGCCGCTGTGGCGGAACGCCTCCATCGTGACGATGCGATTCCCATCGGCGCGGGCATCGCGGTGCATGACCTCGCTGTCGCGAAGGCTGCGGATCCCAACCTGAGTCAAGCTCTGAACATGAGACATCTTGCGGATGTGCCGGAAGGCATGCATATTCGTGTGGAACATTCCGTGCACGAACGGCATGTAGTCGAGGTGAGCGTCCAGGTGCACGACGTGGAGGGGCCTGGCGAAGGCACGCACCACCGGAAACGTGATCGCGTGATCACCGCCGAGCACCACCGGTACCGCGCCGGCGCTGAGGATGCCATGAACCGACGCGGTGATGTTGTCGAAGGTGCCCGGCAGATTCGTTGGCAGGA
Organism: Chloroflexota bacterium; assembly: GCA_005881215.1. Lineage (GTDB taxonomy): Bacteria > Chloroflexota > Dormibacteria > CF-121 > CF-121 > CF-13. The sequence goes on from VBDZ01000119.1 coordinate 2,203, forward strand.
TATCGGCGTCACCGACGTCGACGATCGCGCCGTTCATCTCCCGCTCGAGAAAGCGATGACCACGCTGCGGGTCGTAATAGCCGGTCTTGCCGGACACAAAACGCAGGGAATGCTCGCGCATCGCGCGCGCCCCAAAACGCGAGCCGGGTTTGAACGGCGAGCCCTCGTCCGTTGGCGCGCCCAGCACCGCGATTTCGGCCTTCAGCGTGTCGAGGTTGGTGTGGATCGGTGCCCGAAGGAATGAGGGAATGCCGACGAACGGCATGTCCAATCTTTCGGAGGCCCCCACCATGCCCTTATCTGCCATCTCTCGTCCCCTTTCCCTTTAGGAAATCGACCGGCTCTTCTTTCCCGTCCCAGGTTACGGTGGTCTGGCCAGGTTGCGTCCGCGATACGATTCTCCCGCCGCGGAGCACGAACCGCCTCGGCGCGATCAGCCGAAGCGCATCCATCTCGGACGGCGCCGCGAAGACCACCAGGTCCGCCGGATCGCCCTCGCTCAAACCGTAATTCGAGATCCCGAGGGCCTCCGCCGGCCTGGTGGTGATCATGTCGAAGAGAGTTTCGAGCTCTGATTGACCGGACATTTGCGCAAAATGCACCAGCACGAACGCCGCCTGAAGCGGATCAGCGTAACCGAGCGGATACCACGGGTCCATGACTGAGTCATGCCCCAGGCTGACATTCACGCCAGCCGCAAGCAGCTCTTTGATCCGGGTGTGACCGCGCCGGATGGGATAGCTATCGAATCGCCCTTGCAAGACGGAGTTGTCGAGCGGATTGGTCACCATGTGCAGCCCGGCCCGCTTGACGTTGTTGATCAACCGGTACGCATAGGCGTTGTTGTACGAATGCATGGCGGTGGTATGACTGGCGGTGACCCGACCGGTCAGGCCCAGGCGGATGGTCTCCGCCGCCATGACCTCGAGAAAGCGGGACTGGTCATCGTCCGTTTCGTCGCAATGGATGTCCACCATGCGGCCGTGCTCCGCCGCAAGCTCCATGGCGAAGCGAATGGAGCGTTCTCCATACTCTCGAGTCAGCTCGAAGTGGGGGATGCCACCGACCACGTCGGCCCCCATCTCGGCCGCCTTGCGCATCAGGCTCTCCCCGCCGTCAAACGAATAAATACCCTGCTGAGGGAACGCGACCAGCTGAATGTCCATCTGGTCGCCGACCTCCTGGCGCAACTCGACCAGACCGCGCAGCGCGCGCAGCTCCGGATCGCACACATCCACGTGGCTCCGCACGTGCAGCACCCCATTGGCGAGCTGCCAGCGCAAGACGGTTCGAACCCGTGCCTTGACCTCCTCAACGGTCAGGCTCTTGACTCGCTCCGACCAGATGGCGATTCCCTCGAAGAGCGAGCCGGTCATGTTGGGGCGGGGCTCGCCGGCAGTCAGCACGGCGTCGAGGTGAATGTGGGGCTCGACCAGCGCGGGCGTGACGAGGGACCCGTCGAGATCGATCACCTCGCGCGCCTCGCCGGCAGGTGCCGCAATCCGACCCGACGCGATACCAATGTCCTGGAGACGGCTCGCGCGAGGCAGGCGGGCGCGACGGAGCAGCAGGTCGAGACTCATCCGTCCAACACGTCCATGGCGAGCGACGTCGGGTTCCGATCGTTGATCGGCAAGATGTCCTGGGCGCACGCCGTCAGGACGACGTAACAGTCGAGTTCAGTTCGAAACGTGATCGAATCGCCGGGTTTGGTGCTTCCCGTCGCCCAATCGAGGATGCCGTCCTCACCGATCGGAACATCCATGAAGATGTTGATGGGCTGCGGCACCTCCACGCCGTCGTGGCCGAAGCCCGCCATCACTCGCTGCAGGTTGTCCTGGCACGACGCATGCCAGCCCTCAACCCCGAGCAACCGGTAACGGGTCGGATCACAGGCGGCCATGAGCATGTCGTGCTTCCCGGGCGAAGCGTCATCGAGGAAGGTCAGAATCGGCACGCGGCGATTGGTGACGAATGGCTCGCCGATTTGGGGAAAAAGGCGGCCGTTGAAGACGCGGGTGTGCTCGGCGCTCGCGTACTCGTGGACATCAGCCGCGTTGAAGGCAAACAGATCGCCACACTGCTTGCCTTCGAGATCGACGCAGCGAAACCTCGTGCCCGGCGAAAGCCGGACACCCCGGCCCTCTCTCGCCGGAACAACGATCCGCTTCGTAGCTATGAGGTCTGGGCGCCGACCGCCGCCGCACTCGTCGCAAGGTCCACAACGGCGCCCGGCGCGACTTGCTCGGCGACGCTGCCACCGGCAAACCCAAGTGCGGACTTCACGTTCGGCGTGACGGCTCGGGTGACGGCAACCCCGACGAGGTAGAGCCCGCCCGCCAGAATCCATGCGAACAGCGGCGCCGGTCCCAGGTAGATGCTCGAATCCTCGCCCGGCATGATCCCGGTAGCGTAGCCACCGAAGATCACGGCGATGACCAGCGCAACCAGGGCCGGCCAGTTCACCGCGGCCGTCTCTGTCCAGGCGGGGACGCGATCGAGAGGCCGCGAGATCTGGAACAGCCGAGGCAAAAGGTAGTGGTCGGCCACCATGATGACGGTGGCGCAGGGGACCGAGATCGCCAGGAAGGCAGCCACCTTGAAGAATCCGTTCGTGATGGCGTAGTTCACCAGGTACCCGGAGAGCGCGCCCAGGGCGGCGCAGATGAGACAGGCGTAGAGTCGCCGCCACTGACGCCAGCCGCCGAACAGGTTCTGGATCCCATTGATCGCCTCGTAGTAGTTGGCGTCGTTGAGCGCGAACTGGCTGGCGGTTGCCAGGAACCAGGCAAGCCAGAAGAACCCAAACAGCGAGTAATTGGTCGTGAATTGGAGGACCGGGCCAAACGTGGTGCTCCCGGCGATTTCCGCCATCGTCCAGCCGCCGGCGACAAATAGCACGAACCCGACGACGAGCGCCCAGATGAAGGCCGGCAACGGCCACCAGAATTTCGGCTTGCCGTAGCGCCAGATGTCCGGCTCATTCCCCCACATCAGGAAGCCGACGAGGACGCCGACGACCTGCCAGAACGTGAGCGCCGCGACGACCTTCGGCGTGTGCCCCAGAACGCTCGCGTTGGTGGCGATCACCTTGATGATCAGGTAGAAGACCCAGAGCATGATCAGCGGCGTCACGAGGTAACGGGCGAAGGCGCTGATACCGGTGAAGCCAAACAGGTTGTTGAAGATCATCACCGCGGCAAAGATGATCGTCAGCAACTCGACCCCAGACCAGCCGTACAAACCGTTCCAGATCTGCACCATCAGGCCGGCCTGGAAGCCGACCCAGCCGAGCGGGCCAATCACCAGGAAGAGCGAGACCAGGTAGGAGCCGGCCCGGCCGAAGATCGAACGGGTGAGGAGCGAGTGCGTTTGCCCCGTGCGGGATCCGAGGTAGGCCGCCAGCATGGCGTAGGCGACGTAGATCACGATGCTGAGAAGGCAGGCTCCGATGGTCGCGGCGAGTGAATAGCCGGCATCGTGGACGGTAAAGCCGATGAACAGGTACGAGAACCCGGCCGCGAACGTGGTCCAGAGGCCGGCGAAATGCCACAGCGGGCGACGCCGGTTGAGGGGGACGATGCCGGTTTCGCTGGTCGAATAATCGTGCCGGATGGACTCCTGCAGGACGGCGCGCTCGGACTGGAAGTCACTGGCGAGTTCCCCAACCTCTCCGCGTCGGTTCATGGTTTCCCTCCCCATGGCCGCCCTCCCCCCAGGGCGGTTGATTGTGGCCGTATGGTAGCCCACCCGGTCGAGTCGCGCAACGGCCAGCTCGGCCGAACCCATGCCCGCCGGGATCAGCGAAGCTATCGCTGAGCGATGCAAGTGGTGGTCTATGGCGCGGGTGCGGTTGGCAGCGTGGTCGGGGCTCGTTTGCATGAGACAGGCGCCAGTGTCCGGTTGATCGGGCGGAAGGCTCACGTCGACGCGATCCGCGCCAACGGCCTGCTGGTCCGCGGACGAGCGGACTCGCGGTTGGTTCGCCTGCCGGCGACGACGGAGCTCGACGGTGGAGCCGACATCATTCTGTTGACCGTCAAGTCGCAAGACGTCCAGGCCGCGGCTCGCGACATCGCCCGGCTGCACTCGAATGCGACCGTCGTCACGATGCAGAACGGCGTGCGGTCGGACCGAGAAGCCGCCGACATTCTCGGCCGGGGCGGCATCGTGGGCTGCGTCCTGAACATCAGCGCCACCTACCTCGAGCCGGGCATCGTCGAGCAGAACACCGGCGCGCTGCTGCAGGTGGGGGCGCCATTTGTCGAATCGGCCGCTCGAGTCGAGCCCGTGCTCGAGTTGCTCAGTCCGGCGATGAAGACCGAGCAGGTTCCGGATATCGCGCGGGCTCGGTGGACCAAGTTGATGGCCAACCTGAACAACGCCATCATGGCGATCACCGGCTGGCCGATCGCCCGGGCGCTCCGACACCGCGGGTTGACGCGGTTGGCGATCGCGACGATCCGCGAAGGCGTCAAGACCGCCCAGGCCGGGGGACTCGGGCTCGATCAGAGCTCGCGGGCGCGCGCGTTCCGTTCCATGGCGGTGCTGCCGTTCGCTGTCAGTGTCCGACTGTTTGCTCCGCGGCTCGCAGGCAATTTCCCGGCCGACAGCACCTACGGCCCCTCGACGCTACAAAGCCTCCAGCGCGGCACGAGCAGCGAACTCGATTACCTGAACGGCGAGATCGTGAGCCTCGGTGAGCGGATCGGACGCCCGACGCCCTACAACCGCGGGTTGCTCGATGCCGGCCGCGCCGTCTTCGCGACACGCCGCTACCTGACTCCGGAGGAACTGTTGAGCCGGTTCAACTTTTGACCCCCCACCCTGACCCTCCCCCCACAAGGGAGGAGGGAATATGGCCGGCAGGGACGGAGATTCGACAACCTAAACTGAGATCCATGCCCACTGTTCTGGATCTGTTTTCGCCTGCGGCGCGTGCCTGGTTTTCGAGCACGTTCGCCTCCCCGACCGAGGTCCAGGAGGGTGGCTGGCGGGCGGTTGCCGCCGGGCAGCATACGCTGATGTCGGCGCCCACCGGCAGCGGCAAGACCCTGGCAGCGTTCTTCTGGTGCATCGACCGGCTCGCAACCGAGCCAACGCCCCGGGAGGCTGAGCGGTGCCGCGTGCTCTACGTGTCGCCGCTCAAGGCGCTCACGGTCGACATCGAGCGCAACCTTCAGGCACCGCTACGCGGTATCTCGATGCAGGCGGAGCGGATGGGCGCGGCGCTCTCACCGATCACGGTCGCCATCCGGACCGGGGACACCCCGCCGCGCGACCGGCGGCAGATCGAGCGGCATCCGCCGGACATCTTGATCACCACCCCGGAGTCCCTCTTCCTGTTGCTCACCAGCGCTGCCCGCCAGATTCTGCCCAGCATCCGCTGGGTGATCGTGGACGAGATCCATTCGATGGCCGAAACGAAGCGGGGGGCGCACCTTGCGCTCAGCCTGGAGCGACTCACCGAGCTCATCACAAATGCGACCCCCACCCCGACCCTCCCCCACAAGGGGGGAGGGAGATTGGAGCCGCAGCGGATCGGGCTCTCCGCCACCCAGCGGCCCCTGACCGAGACAGCGAAGTTCCTGGGCGGGGCGAGCCGAGAGGTCACCATCATCGATGCCGGCCGGGTCAAGCCGATGGAGATCACGGTCGAGGTCCCAGTCGAGGACATGTCCGATCTAGAACGGGGGACCCCCTCCCCGACCCTCCCCACAAGGGGGAGGGAGTTTGAAGGAGCCCTCCCCGCAAGGGGGAGGGAAACCTTCGAAGAGGGGCCCCGGCGCAGCATCTGGCCGGCGATTCATCCCCGGATCCTGGAGCTGGTTCGCCAGCACCGCTCGACCATCATCTTCGTCAACTCCCGCCGGCTGGCAGAGCGGCTGGCCGCCGCCATCAACGAGCTAGCCGGCGAGGACCTGGTGCGCGCCCATCACGGATCGATCGCCAAGGAGCAACGCTTGCTGATCGAGGATGCGCTGAAGGCCGGGCGGCTGCCGGGCCTGGTGGCGACGTCGAGCCTCGAACTGGGTATCGACATGGGCGCCGTCGATCTGGTGATCCAGGTGGAGGCACCGACCAGCGTGGCCAGCGGCATCCAGCGCATCGGCCGGGCCGGCCACTCGGTGGGCGAACCCTCGAAGGGCACGATCTTTCCCAAGTACCGAGGCGACCTGCTGGAAACCGCGGTCGTCGTGGATCGCATGCTGCGCGGCGAGATCGAGACCACCCGGGTTCCGCGCAATCCGCTGGACGTCCTCGCCCAGCAGATCGTGGCGATGACGGCGATGGAAGAGTGGACCGTCACCGAACTGTCCGAGGTGGTGCATCGCGCCTATCCCTTCAGCGACCTGGGACCCCGCGCGCTCGAGTCGACGCTCGACATGTTGAGCGGACGCTACCCCTCCGATGACTTCGCCGAGCTCCGGCCGCGGATCGTCTGGGACCGGCTCGAAGGCAAGATCCGGGGACGAGCGGGCGCGCAGCGACTCGCCGTGGTGAGCGGTGGCACCATTCCGGACCGAGGCCTGTTCTCGGTCAACCTCCTGGACGACGGCAAGAAGGTCGGCGAGCTCGATGAGGAAATGGTCTACGAGATGCGACCCGGCGAGGTCTTCGTTCTTGGGGCCACCTCGTGGCGGGTCGCCGACATCACGCCCTCGCAGGTGATGGTGACGCCGGCCCCCGGTGAGCCCGGACGGATCGCCTTCTGGCACGGCGATGCGCTCGGCCGACCGGTCGAGGTGGGGCGGGCGATGGGTGAGGCGATGCGCGAGCTGACGTCGATGGAGCCCGACGACGCTGTCACGAGGCTGCGGGAGCGATCGCGTTTCGACGAGCGAGCCGCGAGCAACCTGCTCCAGTACCTGTCGGACCAGGTGGAGGCGACCGGCACCGTTCCGGACGACCGGACCATCTTGATCGAACGATTCCGCGACCAGCTGGGCGACTGGCGATTGTCGGTGCTCACGCCCTTCGGCGCCCGGGTGCACGCCCCCTGGGCGCTGGCGGCTCGGGC
>VBDZ01000008.1:0-990 GCA_005881215.1 Chloroflexota bacterium
CAGAGCATCTCGCGAGTCAAGTACGAGCTGGTCGCCATCAACGGTCAGTCGGCCGCCCTTGCGCAGCGGATTGCCGATATGGAGATCGCGCGACAGGATCAGTTGATCGCGGAGGCCGAGTAGGCCGCGTGGCAGCAGGCGCAGTTCTGGATGCAGAACAACCTGTTCAACCTCCCAAGTGCCAGTACGACCCACTCCACCAAATACCCGCTGATCTGGCCGTTGCAGCAGGGCTCGATCACGTTGCTCTTTGGTCCCTGCACCCAGGCATTCGAGCCCCCTGGATTCGGCTACGCGCACTTTCACACTGGGGTTGACATCGCCTACAACCAGGGCAGCCCGATCCTGGCCGCCGACGACGGGGTCGTGGTCGCCGCCAGCTCCAGCGTGATGAGCGGCCAGCTGGTCGGTTACGGCAACTACGTGATCGTCGCGCACCGCAACAACTTCTTCTCCTTGTATGGTCACCTGCTCGGCTTTGTTGTCAAAGCCGGCGACGGCGTTCACCAGGGTCAGCTGATTGGTTACGAGGGCTCCACCGGGAACTCGACCGGGCCTCACGTCCACTTCGAGTACCGCTACGGCGGTCAGCCGACGAATCCGATGCCCTACCTTCCGCCGAACGGCCCGAACAACTTCAACCAGTAAGGGCCAGCTCGGGACGTTCGTCGACGCCAACCCGTCGATCGAGTCGCTGGAGGCGTCGCTCGAGGTCAACCTGCCAGTGCCCGTTGGAGACCGCGGCGATCGCCAGGAGCGACAGGGCATCGCCGACGACGCGCCGGGCCGCGCTCAGATCTTTAGCCTGGTGCTCGAGTAATTTCGCCAGCTCGATAGCGGCCGGGTAGGGATACGACTGGGTCCGCCAGCACTCTTCCAGCACCGCGCGGGCTTCCGTCCAGCGCCCATTGCGGCGCAGTAGACGCGCCAGTCGCAACCCGATCGCACCGCGCGCCGCGAAGAGCGTTTCACGCAGACCCTCCTGCCAGA
>VBDZ01000008.1:1125-79983 GCA_005881215.1 Chloroflexota bacterium
TTTCGCAGCCAGGCGAAGTACCGGCCCGGAATGAGGGTACCGGGGAGGTCGTCGGCACGATGCAGGTCGAGCACCGCCTGCTCGATGGTTTGCAGGGCGCAGTCGGGCAGGCGCGGTTTGAAGATGCGCCGCGCCAGGGTGAGCAAGTCGAGGTGCGGAAGGGACGGCCAGGCCGGATCAGCCCGCCGCATCACCAGCCGTGTCTGCAACAGTGGCCAGTCGAAGGTTCGGCCGTTGTAACTGACCAGCACGCCGGCCTCCCGCACGCACTCGCCCACCGCCCAGAGCAGCGCGCTTTCCTGATTGAAGTCGCAGAGGAAATACTGGACAAACGTCAGCCCATCCCCATCGCGCCAGGCCAGGCCGACCAGAAAGGCCACGGTGCCGGTCCCACCCGAGAGCCCGGTGGTCTCGGTATCGAGGAAGAGCGGGCGTTGCAGGTCCTCCGGCGCAAACCCGAGGCAACTCGACAGCGTCCGGACGTCGCCGCCACTGTCATCTGGAAACCATTCCCGCCGGACCGCGACCGGTCCAAACGGTGTGAGTTCTTCATGGCAGTTGGCGGGCAGCCGCCCCGGCGAGTCGGCGCCCCCACCCTGCCCTCCCCCGCGAGCGGGGGAGGGAGATGTTGCAGCGCCTCTGGGGCGGGCAGCGATCGCGGCAATGCGGGCGCGTAACGCGACGAGGTCGGCGGTCACCGCGCCGGGACCAGGGCGCCGAGCTCGAGGAGGCGCATCGCGACCGCCTTCCCCTCCTCCCCCACCTCGAGTGCCGGACCGACGCATGATGGGCAGCCGCTCTCGCACGGACACTGCGCCACCAGGCCGTGAGCCGCGGCCAGCACGGCGCTGGCAGTCTCGAAGAGTCGCGCGCTCATCCCGACTCCACCGGGGTAACGCTCGTAGACGTAGACGGTCGGTGCGCCGGTATGCGGCGCGCGAATCTCTGGATGTGCACCGAGATCGCGCACGTCGCACATCAAAAAGAGGCAGGCAACCTGGCTGACGACGTTCGCCACGCCCTGTAACCCGCCTTGCATCGCCGGGCGGGGAAACTGGCGGGCGACCTCGGCCGGAATCTCCAACCAGAACGCCGTCGTATGGAGTTGCTGCTCGGGAAGGCTGATCGGGCCGGATCCGATGTTCTCGTGGCTGTGGAAGCGGATCTTCTTGAAAATGGTGGCGAGCGCCCGGATTTGCACTTCACCGTGGTGCACGGCCAGCTCCGCCGCCGGGCGGCTGGCGAACGTCTCCAGCACTTTGATGCTGACCGCGAGGTTGGCGTCCGTGTAGTAGTCGACCTTGACCGGCCGCACGTACGCCTTCTTCTCTTCCCAATCGAGGCGATCGACATGGTATTGCATCCCTTCGTGGAGATAGATCGCCTCTTCGTGCAGAAAGACCTGAGCGGAAAACTGGTCCATCTCCCCGACCACGCTGGCGCCGCGGGTGACGTCGACAATCACGACGTTGTCGGCGTTGGCACTGCGCAGGCTCACGCCTTCCGCGGGGAAGGCGTCCGCGCTCCAGTGCCAGGCTTCCCCGGCCTGGTGGACGGCGCCATCCTCCTCGAGGATGCGGAGCAGCTCGGCGACGGGCGCTTCGCCAAAGGGCTCGCCCGCCGGTAGCGGCAGCTCGAAGGTCGCCGCCTGCAGATGGGCGCTCAGGATCAGCAGGTTGTCGGGATCGATTAGTCCCTGCTCCGGATCGCGCCCAAGGAAGTACTCCGGATGGTTGACGAGGTACTGGTCCAGCGGATTGCTGGACGCCACGTAAACCGCGGCCGCCGCCCCCCGCCGCCGCCCGGCCCGGCCGATCTGTTGCCAGGCACTGGCGATGGTGCCCGGATAGCCGCAGAGGATCGCGGCATCGAGGTGGCCAATATCGATCCCCAGCTCCAGGGCATTGGTGCTGACCACGCCGCGCACCGAACCGTCGCGAAGGCCGTGCTCGATCTCGCGCCGCTGCAGCGGCAGGTAGCCGCCCCGGTAGCCGCGGATGGTCCCGGTCTTGCCTAAGCGATTGGCGAGCGACTGTTGCAGGTAGCTGAGCAGGATCTCGACCTGCAGACGGGTGCGGCCGAAGACGATGGTCTGCACCCCGCCCCGCAGGAACTCCTCTGCGATTCGCTGGCTCTCCAGCGTCGACGAGCGACGGATCCCGAGCTGCCGGTTAACGACCGGCGGGTTGTAGAACAGCAGCCGCTTCGGCCCGCTGGGAGCACCGTTGTCGTCGACCAGTGTCATCGAGCGGCCGGTCAGCCGTTCGGCCAGCTCCTTAGGATTGGCGATGGTCGCCGAGCAGCAGATCACGACCGGATGGCTGTCGTAGAAGGCGCACACCCGCCACAGCCGGCGCAGCACGTTCGCCAGGTGACTGCCGAACACGCCCCGGTAGGCGTGGAGCTCGTCGATGACGACGTAGCGGAGGTTGGCGAACAACTTCACCCAGCGGGTGTGATGGGGCAGCACCCCGGTGTGCAGCATGTCCGGGTTGGTGACCACGATGTGGCCGGCCTGACGAATCGCCTGGCGAGCGCTGACCGGTGTGTCGCCGTCATAGGTGTAGGTCTTGAGGTCGACCTTCATCTCGCCGACGAGGCCGTGCAGCTCGGCCAACTGGTCCTGGGCCAGCGCTTTGGTGGGAAACAGATACAGGGCGCGGGCTTCCGGATCGCGGAGCATCGCCTGGAGGACGGGCAGGTTGTAGCAGGCGGTCTTGCCGGAGGCCGTCGGGGTGACAACCACCAGGTCTTTGCCGGACAGTGCCAGACCGGTCGCCTGCGCCTGATGGGTGTAGAGCCGGGTGATGCCGCGGGCCGCCAGCGCCTGCCCCAGCCGCAGGTCGAGGCCCTCCGGGAAGCTCGCGTAGCGAGCCTGGCGAGCCGGCAGCGTGTGATCGAGGGTTAGCTGGCGGCGGAACTCATCCTGAGCGAGAAGCCGATCCAGTACGAACTCGACCGACATGTCCCCGCATCTTAGCGAACAAATGTTCGGAGTGCAACCCTACCCCCACCCCAACCCTCCCCCTCAGGGGGAGGGAGGAAGGCGCGAAGCGCCTTTTCGGCTCCGCTCTAGTCGCGCAGCTTGAAGTACTTGAAGCCTTCGGCCACGGGAAACTGCTGGCCGGTCGCCATCTCGGCGGCCCGCTCGCGAATCGTCTGCTCGAGCTCGGCCCAATCGCCGACCTGACTCTTGTGTTCCTGCAACGCCTGGACCTTCAGCTCGATCGTGTCGCTGATATCGACCCAGGCATCAGGCTCGTTCGATCCCGTCAGGTAGATCTCCTTCACCTGGTGCGGCTCCAGGCCCTCGTCGAGCAACTCCGGAAACACGAGTCGCGTATCCGATCCGGGGATGATCGCGTCCAGGGTCGCCTCGCCGGCGGCCCGGTGATCGGGATGGTTGATGTAGCGCTGCCCGGTCCAGCGGCGGGTAGGGTCGGGTGCGACCACGACGTCGGGCTTGGTTCGCCGGATCCAGCGCGTGATCTGGCGGCGCAAGTCAAGCGTCGGCAGCAAAGAGCCGTCGTCATAGCCGAGAAAGAAGACGTCCTTGACGCCCAGCTTCATGGCCGCCGCTCGCTGTTCCGCATGCCGGATCTGCGCGAGCCGCTCGGCGGTCATGGTCGGGTCACTGCTGCCGCGGTTGCCGTCGGTCAGGATCAAGTAGGTGACCTGGCGGCCTTCCCTCGCCCATCTCGCCACCGTCCCCGCCGCCCCGAACTCCGCATCGTCAGGATGCGCCATCACGACCAGGACGCGGACGAGCCCGTTTGGTGACTGCGCCATCAGGCGGCGGGCGTCGGGATCGCCGTCGAGACTTCGTAGTCGACGAAATCCTTGAAGTGCGCCCCCTCGCCGCAGACCGGGCATTGCGGATCGCGCTTGAGCCGGAGGGTACGGAATTCATCAGTCAGGGCATCGATCATCAGCAGCCGCCCTATCAGCGGATCGCCGATGCCCAGTAGCAGCTTCACGGCCTCGTTGGCTTCGAATAGCCCGACGATGCCCGGCAGGATTCCGAGTGTGCCGGCCTCGTCGCAGCTCGGCGCCAGCTCCGGCGGCGGCGGTTCCGGAAAGACGCAGCGATAGCAGGGACCGTCAAATGGCTTGAAGACACTGACCTGGCCGTCGAACCGGAAGATGCTGCCGTGCACGACGGTCTTCTTCAAGAGCACGCTGGCGTCGTTTACCAGGTAGCGGGTTGGAAAGTTGTCACTGCCGTCCACGATCAGGTCGTAGTTCTCGAAGATCTCGATGATGTTCTCGCGGGTCAACCGCGTCTGATACGGGACCACTTTGACATCAGGGTTCAAGTCCTCGAGCGTCTGCTTCGCCGAATCGACCTTCGGTTGCCCGATCCGCTTGCTGTTGTGCAGGATTTGCCGCTGCAGGTTGCTCTCGTCGACCACGTCGGAGTCGACGATCCCGAGCGTGCCGACCCCGGCGGCCGCCAGGTAGTAGGCGGCGGGCGATCCCAGGCCGCCGGCCCCGATGATGAGCACTTTGGAATCGAGCAGCTTCAGCTGCCCCTCCTTCCCCACCTCGGGAATCAGCACGTGCCGGCTGTAGCGCTTTTGCTGCGCTGGGGTGAGATCACGCGGCACCACAAACTTGAAGCCGGCGTCCTTCCAGGCGCCAAAGCCGCCCTTCAACGAGGCCACACGCTGGAAGCCCATCTGCTGGAGGGTTTCGGCGGCGAAGGCCGAGCGATTGCCGGAGGCGCAATAGGCGACGATCGGCGTGTCGTAGTCCGGGACGTACTGCTCGACCCGGGATTCGAGGAAGCCGCGCGGGATATGGATGGCGCCGGGGATGATCCCCTGCTCGACCTCGTCCTGCTCTCGGACGTCGATCACGACCGGCTGCTGCGCGCCGTTGCGCGAGGCGTCCAGCTGGCGCACGTCCGTCTCACGGATGCGCGATTTGACGCCCTTGAGCAACTCACGATAGCTTGCCATGGTGCTCTTAAGTCTACCCGCGATCAGCCGAATTCATTCCCGCCTAACTCCCTCCCCCTTGTGGGGCGGGCCGGGGAGGGGGACCTAGATCGTGGTCGGAGTACGAGCCGTCTCCAGCCGAGCAACGATCGCGTCGGCCACCTCGCGGGTGCCGACCGCCGTTGGGTCGTTTCGATCCGCCTTCATGTCATAGGTCACCGACTTGCCTTCGCGGATCGTCTCCGCGATGGCCCCTTCGAGCATGTTGGCGGCGTAGGTCTCTCCGAGGTGGTGCAACATCATGACCCCAGACAGCATCATCGCCATCGGGTTGATCTTGTTCATGCCGGCATATTTCGGCGCGCTCCCGTGGGTGGCCTCGAACAGGGCGATCTCGTCACCCAGGTTGGCACCCGGCGCGAGCCCCAGCCCGCCGACCAGCCCGGCGGCCAGGTCGGACAGGATGTCGCCGTACAGGTTGGGCATCACGATCACGTCGTATTCCCGCGGGTTCTGGACCAGCTGCATCGACATGTTGTCGACGATCCGGTCATTGAACTGGATGTCGGGATGCTCCTTGGCGATCTCCTCGGCAACTTGCAGGAAGAGGCCGTCGGTGTATTTCATGATATTTGCCTTGTGGACGGCGGTGACCTTGCGGCGGCCGTGGGTCCGAGCGTAATTGAAGGCGAAGTTAACGATCCGGGCGCTGGCCGTCACGGAGATCGGCTTGATGCTCAGTCCGGAGTCGGGCCGGATCGGCTTGCCGGTCGCGGCGCTGATCTCCTTGATCATCCGATCCGTTTCGGGCTTCCCTTCCTGGAACTCGATCCCGGCGTAGATGTCCTCGGTGTTCTCGCGGACGATGATCAGGTCGATGTTGTCGTAGCGCGACCGCACCCCGGGGTAACTCTTGCAGGGGCGGACCAGCGCGTAGAGATCGAGCTCCTTGCGCAGAGCCACATTGACCGATCGGATCCCCTTGCCGATCGGCGTCGTCAGCGGGCCCTTGATCGCCACCTTGTTCCGGCGGACCGACTGCAGGACCGGCTCCGGCATCGGGGTGCCGTATTTCTCCATCACCCCGAGGCCGGCGTTCTGGACATCCCAGTCGAATTGGACGCCGGTCGCCTCCAGCACACGGCGGGTGGCTTCGCTGACTTCTGGACCGACCCCATCGCCGGGGATCAAGGTCACGCGATGCGGCAAAACGTTTCCATCGTACCAGCGGGCTCTTACGTATCCTTATCTATGTGGCGCAGGCGGAACTCCAGAGCAGCCCGTTCGAAACGCGGGCGCAGAGTCCGCTGGCCCAGGCCAACTACCGGCTCTGGATCGAGCATGCCCGGGCCGAGAATCGGCGCGAGCTGGAACGGCTGATCGCCACCCTCCACGAGGAGTGCGAGTACGAGGTGATCCCGCTCGGCCGGCGCTGGCACGGCAAGGACGAGGTCCGCGAGTTCTACCGCGGCCTCTGGCGGGGCATCCCGAACGTCAAGCTGACGCTACTGAACCGGGTCGACGCCGACGACTGCGTCGTGGAGGAATCGGAGATCTTTGGACGCATGGAAGGCCCGCTCTTCGACGTCGAGCCAAGCGGTCGGGACCTGCGTTACCGAGTGGTGATCTTCTTTCCCGTTCGCGATGGGCTCTTCACCGGCGAGCGGGTGTACTTCGACCTGGCTGAGTTCGCTCGCCAGGTCCCCGGCGCACGCTCGCTCCTCGAGGCCGCCGGCGGATGAAAGTCGGCGTCGTCAAGGAGACCCTGCCGGGCGAGCGGCGGGTGGCAGTAGTTCCCGACACCGTGGCTAAGCTGGTCGCGGCCAAGCTCGAGGTGGCGATCCAGGCGGGAGCCGGCAGCGAGGCGTTTTATGCCGACGACGCGTATCAGAAGGCCGGCGGCACGCTCGTCCCCGAGGCCCGCGCCGTCCTCAGCCAGGCCGATGCCGTGCTCAAAGTGCAGCCGCCAAGCCAGGACGAAATCGGCGCGCTGAAGAGTGGCGCCATCCTGATCAGTTTTCTCCAGCCGTCGGCGCACGCCGACGTCGTCAAGGCACTGGCCGCACAGAAGGTGACGGCTTTCAGCCTGGAGCTGGTGCCGCGGATTAGCCGCGCTCAGAGCATGGACGCCCTCTCCTCGCAGGCAGGGGTTGCCGGCTACAAGGCCGTGCTAATCGCCGCCAACCGGCTGGGCAAATTCTTCCCCCTCCTGATCACGGCGGCCGGGACGGTCACGCCATCCCGCGTGCTTGTGCTGGGCGCGGGCGTCGCCGGCCTGCAGGCGATCGCCACCGCCCGCCGGCCCCGCCGTCAAGGACGAGGTCAAGAGCCTGGGCGCCAGCTTCGTCGAGCTGCCTTTGCAGGCGCAGGAGGGCCAGGGCGGCTATGCGGCTCAGCAGTCCGAGGAGTTCCTCCGACGGCAGCGTGAGCTGATCGGTGACCATGTCGCCGCATCCGACGTTGTCATCACCACCGCCGCGGTGCCGGGGCGCAAGGCGCCCATCCTCGTGACGAAAGACATGGTGGCGAGGATGCGACCCGGTTCGGTGATCGTCGACCTGGCGGCCGACACCGGTGGGAACGTCGAGCTCACCAAAGCGGGTGAGGCGGTGGTGAGCGGAGGCGTCACCATCGATGGTCCCCGAAATCTCGCCAGCAGTATGCCGGTCCACGCCAGCCAGCTGTTCAGCCGCAACGTCAGCACCCTGCTGCTCAGCCTGGTGAAGGACGGTCAGCCGAACATCGACTTCAACGACGAAATCGTGAAGGGGAGTTGCCTGACAAACGCAGGCGAGCTGGTCCACCCCCAGGCGAAGGCGCTGCTGGAGGCCTCCAAGGCATGAACAACGAGCTGCTCACCGAATTCACCTACTTCGTACTGGCCATCTTCGTCGGGATCGAGGTCATCTCCAAGGTTCCAACCATCCTGCACACGCCGCTGATGTCGGGAACCAACGCGATCCACGGCATCATCCTGGTCGGGGCGATCTTGATCGCCGCCAATGCCACCAGCCCGCTCGAGATCATCCTCGGCTTCGTCGCCGTCCTGCTGGCGACCCTCAACGTGGTGGGCGGTTTCGTCGTGACCGACCGCATGCTCGAGATGTTCAAAGGCCGCCAGGCGCCCGCCAAACCGGAACCGAAGTGACCGTCTGGATTGCGCTCGCCTACCTCCTGGCCGCCGTGCTATTTATCCTTGGCCTGAAGCAGCTCAGCAACCCGCGGGGCGCCCGCCGCGGTAACCAGACCGCCGCCGTCGGCATGGTGATCGCCCTGCTCGCCACCATCCCACTGCTGCACTTCACCACGGCCGGCATCGTCGTGACGTTCCTTGGCCTCGCGATCGGGGCGCCGGTCGGCGCCATCTCGGCACGCCGGGTGCACATGACCGCCATACCCCAGATGGTCGCCGCCTTCAACGGGGTCGGTGGTGGGGCGGCCGCGCTGGTCGCCATTTCCGAGCTCCTCCACCAGGGGATGCATCCCGCGTTCCAGCTCGCCTTTCCCAGCATCTTCTCCATGGTGGTCGGCGGCATCTCGTTCGCCGGCAGCGCCATCGCCTTCTCCAAGCTGCAAGGTCTGCTCACCGGGACGCCCATCACGTATGCCGGACAGCAGGTCGTCAACGCGCTGATCGCCATCGCGATCGTCGGGCTAGCGATCGCGAACCTCGCGATTGCGTCGCAGCCGATCCTGTTCGTGCCGTTGCTCGTCCTCGCCCTCGTGCTCGGCATCGCGTTTGTCCTCCCGATCGGCGGGGCCGACATGCCGGTGGTGATCTCGCTGCTCAACGCCTTCACCGGTCTATCGGTCGCCGCCAGCGGCTTCGTGCTCAACAACTTTGCGCTGATCGTCGCGGGGACGTTAGTGGGCGCCTCCGGGACGTTGCTGACCACGTTGATGAGCCAGGCGATGGGCCGCTCCCTCGCCAACGTGCTCTTCGGCGCGTTCGGCCAGGTCAAGGCCGGCGCCGGCGGCGCCGCGGCCACAGCCGAGGGCAAAAGCGTCCGGGCCGGCAGCCCGGAGGATGTCGGCACCATGCTGGCCTATGCCCGAAAGGTGATCATCGTCCCGGGTTACGGGCTCGCCGTCGCCCAGGGTCAGCATGCGCTGAAGGAGCTCGCCGACGAGCTGGAGAAGCGCGGCGTCGAAGTCGAGTACGCCATCCATCCCGTCGCCGGCCGCATGCCCGGACACATGAACGTGCTGTTGGCCGAAGCCAACGTCCCCTACGAACAGCTCAAGGAGATGGACGAGATCAACGGCGAGTTCCCCTCCACCGACGTGGCCCTGGTCGTCGGGGCGAACGACGTGGTCAACCCGGCTGCCCGCAATACGCCCGGCAGCCCCATTTATGGGATGCCAATCCTCAACGTCGACCAGGCGAAGAACATCGTCTTCATGAAGCGGAGCATGCGGCCCGGCTTCGCCGGCATCGACAACGAGCTGCTCTACGACCCGAAGACGGTCATGTTGTTTGGCGACGCGAAGGACTCCCTGACGAAGCTGGTCGGCGCCGTCAAGGCCGCCTGACCAACCACCCGCGATAGAATCCTCCAGCCCATGGATATTGCCGTCGAAACTCGGGCGCTTCGGCGCGTCTACAAAACCCGCAGCCAGGAGGTGGTGGCGCTCGATGGCGTCGACCTCCGCATCGGCCGCGGCGAGCGCTTCGGCGTCCTCGGCCCGAACGGCGCCGGCAAGACCACCCTGATCAAGATCCTGGTGACACTCCTCCTGCCGTCATCCGGGGCCGCGTTTGTCGACGGCCTGGACGTGGTCACCCAATTCCGGGAGCTGCGCCATCGGATCGCGATGGTCTCCGGTGGCGAGAACGTGGGCTTCGGCATGCTCAAGGTCAAAGAGCAGCTGTGGATGTTCTCCCAGTTCTACGGGATGCCAAGCAACCCGGCGAAGCGCCGCATCGCCGAGCTGCTCGAGCGCCTGGGGCTGAGCGACGCCGCCGACCGGCGAGTTTCGGGGTTATCCAGCGGCATGCGCCAGAAGATGAATCTGATCCGGGGCCTGATCACGAACCCGCGCATCCTGTTTCTCGACGAGCCCACCGTGGCGCTGGACGTAGGAGCTGCCCGGGATGTTCGCGACGAGGTGCGTCGCTGGATGGCGGAGGATCCAACCCGGACCGTCATCCTGACCACCCATTACATGATGGAGGCCGACGAGCTCTGCGACCGGGTGGCGATCGTCAACCGCGGCCGCATCGTCGCCCAGGGCACGCCGTCCGAGCTCAAGCAACAGGTCCAGCAGAATGCGATCGTCGATATTCAGCTGAGCCCGGGCCGTCGCCTGCTCGACGCGCTGCGGGAGGTCGACGGCGTTGCCGGGGCCAGCGTCGCCGAGCAAGACGGCATCGACCGGTTCACCCTCCTCCTCTCCAGCGACGCCGCACTGGGGGGCGTCATGCGGATCGTCGAAGGCTCTGGCCGCGAGATTCGAGGCCTGCAGAAGCGCGAACCCACGCTGGAGGACGCGTTCGTCAAGCTAGTGGGTCGAGGCATGGCGGAAGAAGAGCAGGGATGAGCCATCCATCGGCAGTCAGGATCTTTCTGAAGACGATCGTCGCCCGCGCCTTTCCACGCTTCGTTGGGTCGTATCGCAACCGGACGTGGATCGTCACCGAGACCCTGCTCCCCCTGATCGGGACGATCGCCATGATTTACGTCTACCGAGCACTGCACGCGCCCGCCCGCTATCTCGGCTTCGTCGTGCTGGGCGGGGTGCTGCTGGCCTTCTGGCAGAACGTGATCTGGGCGATGGCCACCCAATTCTTCTGGGACCGGGGCCAGGGAAATCTCGAGCTGTTCGCCATGGCGCCGACCAGCCTGGCGGCCATTCTGCTGGGCATGGCGCTCGGCGGGGCCTATCTCAGCTTGACCCGGGCGGTGACCGTGCTAATCGTCGTCTCCGTTTTGTTCGGGGTCGCCTATTCGACCTCGGGCATCTTGCCGGCCCTGGGCGTGTTCATCCTGACGATCTGCGCGCTTTACTGCCTCGGGATGCTGCTCGCCAGCGTCTTCCTTTTCTACCACCGGGAGGCCTGGCACCTGGCAGACGCGCTGCAGGAGCCGATTTACTTTCTCAGCGGTTTCTACTTCCCCATCCGGAGCCTCGGCGCATTTGTCGGCGGCGTGGGGTCGCTAATCCCGCTGACCCTTGGGTTAGACGCCATCCGCCAGCTCATCTTGCCTGGTACCCCGCAATTCATCCCGCTCCACTGGGAGATCGTGGCCGTGGTTGGCCAGATCGTCCTGTATGCGGTCCTCTCGCAGGTGAGCCTGCGGTATCTCGAGCGGCTGGCGCGCCAGGATGCCCGACTCATCCTGAGGTCGACATGATCGCGACGATCGCCCAGTGGCGCGGCTTCAAGGCCGCGACCTGGCTTGGTTGGGAGATCTCGAGCAACTGGACCCGGCCGCTGATGTTCCTGATCTATTCCGTCCTCCGGCCGATTTCCGCGGCGTTCATCCTGGTGGTGATGTATCGCGTCATCAGCGGCCGCGCGCCCGGCACCACCGACTACCTGGCTTTCCTGGTCAGCGGCGTAGCCTTCTGGTCGTTCGTTCAGTACGGGTTCGCCGGGCTCAGCAACGGCATGGCGGAAGACCGCGGCGAGTACCGGATGTTGAAGTACGTCTACACCAGCCCGGTCGACTTCTATCTCTACCTGTTCGGCCGAGGCCTGGCGCAGCTGGCCAGCGCGGTCGCGTCGGCCCTGATCGTGCTGGTCGTCGCCACTATCGCGCTCAGCTTGCCGATCGACCCGCTGCGCGTCAACTACCCACTGCTGGTCGTCGGGTCGGTCCTGGCGCTGGCGGCCGTGATCGGCATGGCGATGGCCTACGGGTTCCTGCAGCTCCAGGCCGTCGATGCCCATGGCTACGGGGAGCTCGGCGCCAGCGTCCTGTACGTAATCTCGGGGGCGATCTTCCCCATCACCGTGCTGCCCGGCATCCTGGCGACGATCGCCAGCCTGTCGCCACTGGTCTACTGGATGGAGCTGATCCGTCGCAGCCTGCTCGGGTCGCACGCCATCCGAATGTTTCCCACGCTGTCCGACGCCGATGTCCTCTTGCGGCTGGTGGTCACCACGGTAGCCACGCTCCTCCTGGCTCACCTGGTCTTCAGCTGGGCCGATCGCCGCGCGCGGCGGCGAGGCCTGATCGACATGGAGTCGAACTGGTAGGCCAGGCTTCCAAATCTCCCTCCCCCGCTTGCGGGGGAGGGCAGGGTGGGGGCCTTAGGCGGTCTGATCCTCGCTCGGCTTCAGGTCGAGCGCCAGCGAGTTGATGCAAAAGCGCTGGCCGGTCGGTTGGGGGCCGTCATCGAAGACGTGGCCCAGGTGCGAGCCGCATCGGCGGCAGACGACCTCCGTCCGGCGCATGAACAGACTGTTGTCGGGGCGCAGCTCGACCGCCTCGAGGTTCGCCGGCTCGTAGAAGCTCGGCCAGCCGGTGCCCGACTCGAACTTGGTTTTGGAGTTGAACAGCTCGGCGCCGCAGGCGGCGCAGGTGTAGGTGCCGTCGGTCTTGCTATGAACGTACTTGCCGCTGAACGGCCGCTCGGTCCCTTTGTGGCGCAGCACATCGTATTGTTCGGGCGTCAGTTCCGCCCGCCACTCGGCATCGGTTTTGGAAATTTCGGTGCTCATGTCCAGAGTCTACCCAGCCGCGCCGGCTGGCAACCCAACCCTATAGTGAGCGGGTCCTGACCGACTGGCTGCGCGCGCCCGACTATTGGCTGAGCCGGCTGGTGATCACCCGCGGGCTGGGCGTGATCTACCTGGTCGCCTTCCTGGTCGCGCTCAATCAGTTTCGCCCGCTACTCGGAGAGCGCGGCCTGCTGCCGGCGCCACGCTTCCTGAGTCGGGTCACCTTCCGGCAGGCCCCCAGCCTGTTTCACCTTCGCTACTCTGACCAACTCCTGACAGCCTCAGCCGGGCTCGGCATCGCACTGTCGGTCTTGATCGTCGTCGGGCTGATCGACGCGGCGCCCCTGCTCGTGTGGATGCTGGTCTGGTTCGTGCTCTGGGCGCTCTACCTGTCGATCGTCAACATCGGGCAGACGTTCTATGGCTTCGGCTGGGAGTCGCTCCTGCTGGAAGCCGGGTTTCTCGGGATCTTCTTCGGGCCCGCGGGGATGGCTCCCCCCTTGGTCGTCATCTGGATGTTCCGCTGGCTGCTGTTTCGGGTGGAGTTCGGCGCCGGACTGATCAAGCTCCGCGGCGACCCCTGTTGGCGGGACCTGACCTGCCTCTACTACCACCACGAGACCCAGCCGATGCCCAATCCCCTGAGCTGGTTCTTCCACAATCTGCCCAAACGGCTGCACAACGTCGAGGTGCTGGGCAACCACTTTGCGCAGCTGGTCGCGCCGATTGGCCTGGCCTTCCCGCAGCCGGTTTCGAATCTCGCCGGCGTGATCATCGTGGTGACCCAGGGCTGGCTGGTGCTCAGCGGGAATTTCTCCTGGCTCAATGCGATCACGATTGTCTGCGCGGTGGCGGCGTTTGACAACGGTGCCCTGAGCAGGGTCTTGCCGGTTCACGTTCCGGTAATGAGCGCCCCGCCCCTGTGGTACGACGGCGTCCTGATCGCCCTGACGGTGTTCATCCTGGTGCTGAGCTATCAGCCGGCTCGCAACCTGCTCTCGCGGCGACAGCTGATGAACTTCAGTTTCAACCCGTACCACCTGGTCAACGCCTATGGCGCGTTCGGGGCGATCACCCGGGTCCGCTACGAGATCGTCATCGAAGGAACGACCGCGCCCGAACTGAACGACGCGGCGGTGTGGACCGAGTACGAGTTCAAGGGCAAACCGGGCAGACTCCGGCGCATTCCTCCCCAGGTGGCTCCCTACCATCTGCGGCTCGACTGGTTGATGTGGTTCGCGGCGATGTCGACGCCACTGGATCATCCCTGGTTCGTCCCGCTGCTGATCAAGCTGCTCGAGAACGACCAGGCTACGTTGAAGTTGCTGCGTGGCAATCCCTTTCCGCACGCTCCGCCGACCTTCGTTCGCGCGCGGCTGTATCGATACCGCTTCACCAGCTCGCGGGAGCGGCGTGAAACCGGCAACTGGTGGGTCCGCGATCTCGCCGGCGATTACGTTCCCCCGGTCCGTCTCGCCCATTAGCAGTCAGAGGGATCGTCGCGAGGAAGATGGTGCCGAGGGCCAGAATCGAACTGGCGACACCATGATTTTCAGTCATGTGCTCTACCGACTGAGCTACCTCGGCACGAGTCGGTATTCTAGCTAGCGTGACGCCGGTCGTCCTGGCCACCATCGCGGTCGCCCTGGTCCTCGCAGGGCTTGCCGGCTTCGTCGGGCTGCGGCTATCAACGGGCCGGGGCAGCGGCACCACGACGGTAATGGCCGTTTTCCTTCTTGCGATCACGCTCAGCCTCGTCGCGATCTTCAGCGTCACCTTCATCCGGAAAACGGTCGGGGGCTGAGTTCTGGTCGGCCGGGTTACAATCCCCGGCAGGAAGGTCAGCACCATGCGCTTTGTTTACATCCGACGCAAGTGGCGCTCCAAATGATGGCTTCCACCAGCGAGGGCAGCTCGCATCACGAGTTGACCACCGAACTGGCCGCGCTCGATCGCCAGCTCCGTGACCTGTCGGAGCAATGGGAGGCCGTCGAGCGCTCGATCAGCGAAAAGATCCGGCGACGTCGGGAACTCATCGCCCGGCAGGAAGAGACGAATGAGGATCATGCCGAGGAGATCAACCGGTTGCAATCCGACGTCTACGCGTTGCGCGACCGGCTCGACCAGTTACGCGATTCGCACCTAGATTTCAGCGCGTTGTATCGAATCCTGCAGCAAGCCCGAACCTAACGGGTGGGGCCGACCTGGTCGGGCCGGCCCCAATTCGCTACTCGGCTTTTCCGAACGCCTTGATTTCCTCCAGCTCCTTTGCTGTGAGCTCGCGCGGCGTCTCCCCCCGCTTGACCTTCTCAGACTGGACCTGCTGGCGGATCGTTTCGACGATCTCTGGGTTCGCGAGCGTTGTGATGTCGCCCGGAGACGTGAAGTTGGAAATGCCCGCGATCACGCGGCGCATGATCTTCCCCGAACGTGTCTTCGGCATGTCCGGAACGATCCAGATGTTCTTGGGTCGAGCCACCTTGCCGATCAGCCTCTCGATCGCACCAGACACCTTTTCCTCGACTTGCTTGCTCGGCTTCTGCCCCGGCTTGAGCGCGATGTACATCTCTACCGCCCGACCGCGCAGCTCATCGATGACCGGGACGGCGGCGGCCTCGGCTATCTCCTCGACCGTTATTGCTGCCGATTCCAGCTCCTTGGTGCCCAGTCGATGGCCGGCCACGTTGATCACGTCGTCGACGCGCCCGAGGATCCGGTAGTAGCCGTCCTCCGCCTGCAACGCGCCATCGCCGGCGAAGTACGGCCAATCGTGCCAGTCCTTGCTGTCCTTCTTCTTGTTGTACTTCGCGTAGTACGTCGAGACAAACCGGTCGGGATCGCCATAGACCGTCTGGAAGATGCCGGGCCAGGGGTTGCGGATACAAATGTTGCCCGCCTTCGTACTACCCTTCGGGACTGGCTTTCCCTCCTCGTCGAGGATCACCGGGTAAATGCCAAGCACCCCCGGACCGCAACTGCCAGGCTTCATCGGTTGTAGCGCGGGCAGCGTGCTCCCAAGAAAGCCGCCGTTCTCGGTTTGCCACCAGGTATCGACGATGACGGCTTCCTGTTTGCCCACAGACTGGTAATACCAGCGCCACACCTCGGGCTCGATCGGCTCCCCCACCGTGGTCATGTGCTTGAAGTGGTAGTTGTACTTCTTCGGTTCATCCGGTCCGAGTTTGCGCAGCATTCGAATGGTCGTGGGCGCGGTGTGGAAGATGTTGACGCCGAGGCGTTCGGCGATCCGCCAGGGACGGCCGGCATCTGGATAGGTGGGAACCCCTTCGTACATGACGCTGGTGGCCGCCAGGGTCAGTGGACCGTAAACGATGTAGGAGTGACCGGTAATCCAGCCAATGTCGGCGAAGCACCAGTAGGTGTCCTCTGGATGGATGTCCTGGTAGTACTTCGAGGTGCCGGCCACGTACGACAGGTACCCCCCGGTACTGTGCTGGGCACCCTTGGGCTTGGCCGTGGTACCGCTGGTGTACATCAGGAACAAGGGAGCCTCAGCCGGCATCGACACTGGCTCCACGATCTTTCCCTTGTAGTCGGCGAGTAGCTCATCCACGAAGAAGTCGCGACCCTTCACCATCTCGGTCTTGGACGAGTACTTCCCGGCGTGCCGTCGCCAGACCAGGACCTTGTCTACCTTCTGGCCTTGCTTCTCGGCCTCGGCAATAGCCTCTTCGGCCTTGACTTTGTGGTCAAGCAGCTCGCCGTTACGGTAGTAGGCGTCCATGGTGACCAGCACGGTGCTCTTCGAGTCGGCGATCCGACCACCGCAGGCCGCTCCGCTGAACCCACCGAACACCTCTGAATGGATGACGCCGAGGCGCGCGCAGGCAAGCATCGAGACCGGAAGGTCCGGGACCATCGGCAGATGGAAGGTGATGCGATCACCCTGTTTGAGCCCGCAGAAGTCGCGCAGCAGTGCAGCGAACTCATTGATGCGCTTGTAGAGCTCCTGGTAAGTGATGGCCTGCGTGACCTGGTCCTCGGGCTCCGGCACCCAGATGAACGCCGCCTTGTTGCGGTACTTCGCCAGATGCCGATCAACGCAGTTATAGGAGGCGTTAAGCCGACCTCCGACAAACCATTTCCAGAAGGGCGCGTTGCTGGTATCGAGCGTTGTGTGCCAGTACGTATCCCAGGACAGCAGATCCGCATACTCCCTGAAGCATTCAGGAAATTTCTCCTCCGTGAATCGATCGAAGATGCTGGGGTCGCTCGCATTGGCCTGGCCAATGAATTTCGCGGGAGGGACGAAGTACTCCTCTTCTCGCCAGTGGACCGCGATCTGAGATTCGGAGACCTCAACCTCTTGCGCCGCTTTCATGACCTCATCGGTTTGGATCGTCATCGCCTCATACAGCCTCCTTCAGAGAGAATCACTCGCCTTAGCCGCGGCGGCGACTTTCGCTCCACATCGGACGGCCAACGGGAAGGATCGCGCGCCCGGCCATCCCCGAGATCACATCGGCCGCCGACGTGTAGAAGGCGACGGCCGCCGTCAGGACGCCGACCAGGCCACCAACCAGGATCAGCCCCTCGCCTGCCTTGCTACCGTTGAAGAACCCGATGAAGAGCAGGATCTCGGTGAGCTCGAGGGTCAGGAAGACACCGAACACGGCGGTGTTGATCCGCAGGCTCCAGAACAGCATGTAGGTGTTGAAGATCGCAAACGCCAGCAAAAACCACCCCAGAGCGTTGTTCGCATCTGCCGCGGGAGCTTTCCCGAAGACAACGAGCAGGAAATAGGTGGCCAGGCTGAGCCAGAAGGCACCGTAGGTCGAGAACGCGGTGGCCGTAAAGACATTGCCGCGCCGGAACGACCACATGCCGGCCAAGAATTGCGCCAGACCGCCGTAGAAGAGAGCGGTGCCCACCCAAATGAAGTCCGGGGCCCAGCCCGCGTTATGGGCACTGAGCAGCAACGTCGTCAACGCGAATCCTGCCAGCCCTAGCGGTGCCGGATCGGCAATCGCCGGGACTGCGCCCGCTCGCATTTCTTGTGCCATCGTCATTCACTCCTTATCGTTCGTTCCTGATAGACCGAACTGATTCGTGCCGTGAGTGCGAGTCACGGCGCGTGAGGGGTGTGACCGGAGCGCGCCAACCGCGAGGGGTAGTCCGTTGCTTCCACCATCCCCTGCCGCGAGATCGAGTCAGATTCATCCTAGCGCAGCAGGAAGCGGGTCGGCTGAGGCCGGTGGGCGAGCGGTCGGCCTCTCAGCTGCCCCTCCTACCGCCAAGGCCTATCGGACGATTCCCTCTCCCGAGCCCTAAGAGGCCGCCCGCCTGACGCCGAGAATACGCTTTCGAACGGGGCTGTCAAGCCACCAAATTGGCCAGGCGCTTAAGCGGTCGTGGTCGCCGGTTCCTTTGCCTCGACCTCGACCAGCTCGCCCTCGATCTGGATGAGGATCTCGTTACTGACGACGAACTTGCCGTCGAGCATCATCTCGAAGCGCATGCCGAAGTCCTTGCGGTTGATCTTGGTCTCGGCGGCATAGCCGATCCGGTGGCCCATCATCGGATCGTTGAATTCGCCGTACTTGACCACGTTGAGCGTCACGGGATGGGTCTCACCCTTGATCGTGAGATCGCCGGTCATCGTTCCCTTGTCCGGACTCTTCTGCTCGATCTTGGTGCTCTTGAAGAGGATCGTCGGGTACTTGCCGACCTCGAGGAAATTCGAGGAGCGCAGATCGTTGTCCCGCTGGTCGTTGTGAGTCCGAATGCTCGCTGTGTTGATCGTCACGTCGACGCTCGACCTCTCGGGTTGATCGGGAAAGAGCTGACCGGTTGCGTTGACCTCGGCGAAATGACCGCGGACGGTCATCATTCCGAGATGCTTGGCCGAAAATTCCACTTGCAAGTGCGCGGGATCGAACTTCCAGGTAGCCATGGGCATGCCTCCTCGAGTAATTCGGGCTCTGCTGGCGAAGCTAACACGTCGAGCTTACTTTTCGCAAGTTCCTGCAGTCTTTTGCTGGCCGCGCTACACTCCGGGTGTGGCGCGGAGGCCAACCGTGAGTTTGGCGGAGCGGCCGGCGGAGCAAGTGCGCGAATGCGACGAGCGGCTTTCCCAGGCGTTTGCTTTGCTCGGAAAGCGCTGGTCCGGCGTCATTGTTGGCCTGCTGCTCCAGGGCCCGGCCCGGTTTGCCGTCCTGGCCCGCACGATTCCTGGAATCAGCGAGCGTGTGCTATCCGACCGCCTGGCCGAGTTGGCCAGCGCCGGCCTGGTCGCTCGCACGGTCCTCGATGGTCCGCCGCTCGGCGTCGTTTACGAACTGACCGAGAGCGGCCGGGCGCTTGGACCCGGCCTCCTCAAGCTGGGTGAGTGGGCCGACCGCTACATGGCTCCGAAACCACGTGGCGCGACCCGACCCCTGATGAGGCGTGGGCGGTGAGAGACTCGAACTCCCGACATTCTGCGTGTAAAGCAGACGCTCTACCAGCTGAGCTAACCGCCCGAAGCGCCTAATTATGCAACGTGGGCGGCGGGTTTCCCCGTCAGCACGAAGCGCCTGGAGAACCGCGAAATGATTGCATCCTCAACCGCCGCCATGGGGGGCGCCACACCCAGCTCGAGCGCCATCGAGGTCACGCCCTTGTCCGGGAGGCCGCAGGCCAGGATGTGGGTGAAGAGGCTCAGGTCGGTCGACACGTTGAGCGCAAAGCCATGGGTGGTCACGCCTTGCGAGACCTTGACCCCGATGGCAGCGATCTTTCGGTCGCCCAGCCAGACGCCCGTATAGCCCTCCAGCCGTCCGGCAAGGATTTCAAAATCGGCCAGCACGTCGATCAGGCACCCCTCGAGGTTGCGCAGGTACCGGCCGACGTCGGGTTGCGGTCCGAGATCGAGGATCGGATAGCCGACCAGCTGGCCCGGGCCGTGATATGTGACATCACCGCCGCGGTCGACGTCGAGGCAGGTGATACCGCGCGCCTCCATCTCCGCCTCGCTGAGAAAGACGTGGTCGCGGGTGCCGCTTCGGCCGATGGTGTAGGTGTGCGGGTGCTCGAGCAGGATGAGCGTGTCCGGCACGATCCCGGCGCGCCGGCCGCCGGCCAGCCGATTCTGCAGCGCCCAGGCCTCCTCGTATGGAACCAGTCCGAGCCGGCGGACGTCCATGTCAGCCAGCGGCGGCGCGGGCCGGTACCTGACTGGCCGCGTGGTACGAGCTGCGCACCAGTGGCCCGGATTCCACATGACGGAAGCCGAGCTTGAGCGCCTCCACTTTGAGCACCGCAAATTCCTCC
This sequence comes from Chloroflexota bacterium, assembly GCA_005881215.1. GTDB lineage: Bacteria > Chloroflexota > Dormibacteria > CF-121 > CF-121 > CF-13. Next base: position 21,007 of record VBDZ01000008.1, read on the forward strand.
GGGGTCACGTATCGCGCGATCGGCAGGTGGTTGGCCGTCGGCCGAAGGTACTGACCGACGGTCAGGATCTCGACGTCATGCGCCCGCAAATCGCGGAAGACCTGGATCACCTCGTCGAGCTCCTCCCCCAGGCCGAGCATGATGCCGGACTTGACATAGACGGTTGCGTCCATCCGCTTGGCGCGCTGCAATAATTCCAGCGAGCGCGGGTAACGGCCCTTCGGCCGTACCTGTGGGTACAGGCTGGGAACGGTCTCGATGTTGTGGTTGAGGATGTCAGGGCGCGCCCGCATCACGGTCGCCAGCGCCGCCTCGTCGCCCATGAAATCCGGGATCAGAACCTCGATGCCGCACTGCGGAATCCGCTTGCGAATCTGCCGGATGGTGCCGGCGAAGATGGCGGCGCCCCCATCCTCGAGCTCGTCGCGGTTGACCGAGGTGATGACGGCGTGCTTGAGGCCCATCCGCTCGACCGCTTCCGCCACCCGAATCGGCTCGCCCAGGTCGAGCACGCCCGGCCGACCGGTCTTCACCGCGCAGAAGCCGCAGGCCCGGGTACAGGTGTCGCCCAGGATCATGAAGGTGGCCGTGCGCGCGTTCCAGCACTCGCCGATGTTGGGGCAGCGCGCCTCCTCACAGACGGTGTGCAGGTCGAGCCCGCGCATGATGCCCTTCAGTTCGGAGTAGTTCTGGCCGCCGGGCAGGCGGACCCGGAGCCAGTCCGGGCGGCGGGTGTCGATCGGGACGACGGCGTTGCGCTTGGAGCGGCCGTAGAACTTGATTGGTGCGACGTCAGCCATGGTTATCAGTATCCCAAAGGTCGGCCGAATTCGGCGTCAATACAACGGAACTTGTTCCGAAAACCCCTCCAGCCAGCGCCGGACGCCCTGCAGGAAGCGGGCGGCCGAGACCCCGTCCAGCACCCGGTGATCGAAGCTCAGGCAGAGATTCATCATCGATCGGATGGCGATCGCGTCGCCGTCCAGCACCACCGGGCGTTTCACGATCGCGTCCATCGCCAGGATGCCGGCCTGTGGTGGCGCAATGATCGAGTACGACAGGATGGTCCCGAAGGTGCCGGGATTATTGACCGTAAAGGTCGCGGCCTGGACGTCGGGGATGGTCAGTTTTGTAGCGCGGGCCCGGCGGGCGAGGTCGTCGATCGATTTCGCCAGGCCGGCGATCGACATCCGGTCGGCCTGGTGAACGACCGGCACGATCAAGCCGTCTTCGACCGACACGGCGACCCCGATGTTGATGTCTTTGTGCAGAACCACGCCGTCGTCGCTCCAGCTGGCGTTGAGGACCGGCACTGCCTTGAGGCCCTCGACGACCGCCTTGACGATGATCGGTACGAAGGTCAGATCGACACCCTCGCGCTGTTTGAAGCTGTCCTTGACCTGTTGGCGGAAGCGGACGACGTTCGTCATGTCGACCTCGGCCACCGTCCAGGCGTGCGGGATCGTCTGCTTGCTCTTCAGCATGTTGCTGGCGATCGCACGGCGCATCGGCGTGAGCGGCACCGTGGTCTCGGCTCCTGGTACCGCGGGCGCTTCCGCCACGGCCTGACGCTGCTCGCCATTTGCGGCGACCGGCTGGGCGCGGCGTCCGACGAAGTCCTCGATGTCCTTCTTGCTGATCCTCCCGCCGACGCCCGAACCCTGGATGCGACCCAGCTCGGCGTCGGTGATGTGATGCTCCTCGATCAGGGCGCGAACGGCAGGCGATAGGCGGGTGCGAGACTCTGTCGACCCCCCACCCAGGGCCTCGCCCGGCATCGGGGCGGCAACCGCTGGCGCCGATTCCTGCGCGACTGGTTGTGGCTCCCTCCCCCGCTCGCGGGGGATGGTCGGGGTGGGGGCGGCTGCCACCGATTCCTCGATCACTGCGATTTCGGTCCCCACCGTGACCGTGGTTCCCTCTTTGACCTTGATCTCTTTGAGCACCCCGGCCAGCGGCGCCGGAATCTCCGCGTTGACCTTGTCAGTGATCACCTCGACCAGCCCCTCGTATTTCTTGACCTGGTCGCCCGGCTGCTTGAGCCATTTCGAGATCGTGCCCTCGGTGATCGACTCACCGAGCTGCGGCATTTTGACGGAGGCCATCGGGGTACCCCGCCCTAGTAGGCGGCCAGCTCCTTTGCCTTGGCGAGGATTTTTTCCGCGTTTGGCATGAAGGCATCCTCGAGCACGTGGTTGAACGGCATGGCGGGCACGTCCGGCCCGGTCAGCCGCATCACGGGGGCGTCGAGCGCATCGAAGGCGTTCTCCATGATGATCGCGCTCACCTCGGCGGCAATGCCGGCAAACCGGTTGTCTTCGTGGACGACGAGCACCTTGCCCGTCTTCTTCGCGGTGGCGAGGATGGCGGCCTGGTCGATCGGCTTGATGGTGCGCAGGTCGAGCACCTCGGCCGAAACGCCATCCGCTGCCAGCTTCTCCGCCACCTCCAGGCAGTAGGTGAGCATCAGCCCGTAGGCGATCAGGCTGAGATCCTTTCCTTCTCGTTTGATCTCGGCCTTGCCGATCGGGACCACCCCGTCGCCATCGGGAACCTCGCCTTTGACCAGCCGGTAGGCCCGCTTGTGCTCGAGGAAGAGGACCGGGTCGGGATCGCGGACGGCCGCCTTGAGCAGACCCTTGGCATCGGCCGGCGTCCCCGGCGCGACGACCTTCAAGCCGGGGATGTGGCTGAAGGTCGCCTCGATACTCTGCGAGTGGTAGAGCGCGCCATGCACCCCGCCACCCCACGGCGCTCGGATCACCATCGGCAGGTTGAAGTCCCCGGCGGTCCGGTAGCAGAAGCGGGCGGCCTCTTCGATGATCTGGTTCATCGCCGGTGCGATGAAGTCGGCAAACTGAATTTCGGCAATCGGCCGCATGCCGTTGACGGCCGCGCCGATCGCCACCCCCACGATGCAGGACTCGGCGAGCGGCGAGTCGATCACGCGATCCTCACCGTATTTCTTGTAGAGGCCGTCACTGGCCAGGAACACGCCGCCGCGCTGGCCGACGTCCTCGCCGATCAGAAAGACGGAGGGGTCGCGCGCCATCTCCTCGTCCATCCCCTCGCGGATCGCCTCGATGTAGGTCTTGACCGCCATCAGGGCCGCGGCTCCTGCTTGTAGACGAACTTCGTCAGCTCCTCGGGCGTGGGGTCCGGGGCTTGCTCGGCATATTCCGTCGCGTCGTCCACCTGCTGCTCGATCCGCTCGCTGATCTCCTGCTCGACCGGATCGGTCAGCGTGCCGCTCTCACGCAGGTATTTCGCGTACCGCTGGATTGGATCCTTCTGGCGCCAGATGGCGACCTCTTCGGCCTGCCGGTAGCGGCGGTCGTCATCGTCGCTCGAATGCGCCGTGAAGCGGTAGGTCTTGGCCTCGATCAGGGTCGGGCCATCGCCGCGCCGGGCACGTTCCACGGCTGTGCGGGCGACCTCGTAGCACGCCAGTATGTCGTTCCCATCGACGACGACCCCGGGGAAGCCATAGCCCGCGGCGCGATCCGCCACGTTCTGAATCGCCATCTGGTGGCTCTGCGGCACGGAGATGGCGTAGCCGTTGTTCTCGCAGACGAAGATGACGGCCAGCTTGTGGATGCTGGCGAAGTTCATCGCCTCGTGGCAATCGCCCTGGCTGGCGCCCCCTTCCCCGAAGAAGGTGGCGGTGACCGCGTCCTCCTTGCGTTGTTTCGAGGCCAGCGCCACCCCGGCGGCATGCAGCAGCTGGGTCGCCACCGGGCTGCCCCCGGTGACGATGTGCAGCCGCTTGCTGCCGTAGTGCCCGGGCATCTGCCGGCCGCCGCTGTTGGGGTCCTCGCGCCGGGCGAAGAAGGACAGCATCTGATCCCGCGCGGTCATGCCGAACCAGAGCACGACGCCGGCATCGCGGTAATAGGGCGCCACCCAGTCATGGCCGGGCCGCAGGGCCGCGGCAGTGCCGACCTGCGCGCCCTCCTGACCCTGGCAGGAGATGACAAACGGGGCGCGGCCCTGCCGGTTGATCAGCCACATCCGCTCGTCGACCGCGCGTGCCAGCCGCATCACTTCGTACATGCGCAGCGCCTGGTCGTCGGTCAACCCGAGCGAGCGATGCCGGCTCTGCCCGCCCTTGGCTTCGACCTCCTGGGTCTTGGTCGCCATCCCGCTAGATGTGGATCGCGAGGCCATCGACGGCCAGCGCGGCCTCCTTGACGGATTCCGATACGGTCGGATGCGGATGGATGCTGGCGCCGATCTCCCAGGGCGTCGACTCCAGGAGCTTTGCCAGCGCCGTCTCCGAGATCAGCTCGGTGGCGTTCGGCCCGAGGATGAAGACCCCGAGCAGATCGCCCGAGTCTTCGTCGCTGATGATCTTGACGAAGCCTTCGGTCTCTCCCAGGATCACGGACTTCGCGTTCCCGACCAGGGGGAACTTGCCGACCTTGACCTTGAGCCCCTGGTCGCGCGCTTGCTTCTCGGAGAGACCGAGGCTGGCCACCTGCGGGTAGCTGTAGGTCGCCCGGGGGACGCGGTTGTAGTCGAGCGGCTTGGGATTCTTGCCGGCGATGACCTCCATGATGTGCTCGCCTTCGTAATAGGCGACGTGGGCGAGCAGGAAATTGCCGATGACGTCTCCCGCGGCGTAGACGTTGGGATGCCCGGTCCGGTAGTGCTCGTCGGTCTTGATGAAGCCCTTCTCGATCTGGATGTCGAGCTTCTCTAGCCCAAACCCGTCGGTGATCCCCTGACGGCCCACCGCGAGCAGCAGGCGCTCGCCGTCGATGGTCTGGGTCTCCGCTCCGGTCTTGACCGCGACCGTCATCCGGCCGTTGACCTGCTTCAGGCTCTCCGGTTCAACTTGTGCCCCGGTCATCACCTTGATGCCCCGTTTGCTAAGAATTTTTGCCAACTGCTGACCCACCTCCGCGTCTTCCGCGGGCAGCAGGGTCGGCAAAAACTCGACGAGCGTGACATCGCCGCCGTAGCCGTTGTAGACGCAGGCGAACTCGGTTCCCACCGCGCCGGCCCCGACGATCACGATCGATTTCGGCATCTGGTCGAGGTTTACGGCGTGGTCGCTGTTGATCACCCGGTTGCCGTCCATGGTCAGGCCGGGCAAGGACTTCGGCCGCGACCCGGTGGCAACCACCAGGTTCTTGGCGTTGATCGCCTGGCCGCTGTCTTTGACTGTGACCGTGTGCTCCGATTCGATGTTGGCTTCGCCTTTGATGACCGTCACCTTGTTCTTCTTCAGGAGGAACTCGGTGCCACGCCAGAGCTGGTTGACCACCGCCTCCTTTCGCTTCAGCACCGCCGGCCAGTCGACCTGCAGTTCGGCTTTGAGCCCGAGCGCCTCGGCGCTGTGCAGCTGGTGCGCCAGCTCGGACGAATGCAAGAAGGACTTGGTCGGGATGCAGCCGCGATGCAGGCAGGTGCCGCCGACCTTTTCCTTCTCGATAACTGCGACCTTGAGCCCCAGCTGGGCCCCACGAATGGCACCGACATATCCGGCGGAGCCGCCGCCGATGACGGCTACGTCGAACGCCTCATCGGGCATACGAATCGATTGTAGCCACCAGACCGGGGCGAGCCTAACCCTCGAGGATGGCCAGCGCGGCGGCCAGCTGCGTGTCCTTGGCGAAGTCATTGGGCGTCGCGTCAACCGCATACTCATCCAGCGCGCTGGCGAGCGTCACGGTCTTGTCCGGGGTGATGCCGGTCTTTTCGATCGAGTGGCGGTTCGGGGTGAGCCAGTAGGCGATCGTCAGGTGGAGGTCGGCATCGCCCCGCAGCGGGTAGTCCTGCTGGACCGAGCCTTTGCCGAAGGTCTTGACGCCCACCAGCTTCCCCCTTGAATGGTCCTTGAGGGCGCCCGCCGTGATCTCAGAGGCGCTCGCCGAGTTCTCGTTGACCAGCACCGCCAGCGGTACGGAGAAGGCGCGCCCGTCGCCGGTGACTTTCTCCACCTGTTCTTGCCCGCCGCGCCGGACCAGGATGGTGCTGGTCCCGGAGCGAACGAACTCGCTGATGATGCTGTTCGCCGCGTCCACGTAGCCGCCCGGGTTGTCGCGCAGGTCGAGCAGCACCATCGTGACCGAGCCCTTCAGGTTGGTCTTCAGCGCCTGGTCGAAATCGGACGCCGTCTTCGTCCCGAAGTCGAAGACCCGGATATACAGCACGCGGTTGTCGAAGATATGCGTGCTGACGCTCGGGACGTTGATTTCCGCGCGGGTCAGGTTGAAGGTGAGCGTCTGGCCGTTCCGGCTGACCTGCAGCTGGACCTGGGTGTTGGCCTTCCCCCGGATGTGATTGACGGCCTCGTCCGCCGTCCAGCCCTTGGCGCTCTGCCCATCGACCGCGGTGATGGCGTCACCGGCCTTGATGCCGGCCTTTTCAGCCGGCGTGTTCGGCAACACGCCGGCGATCACGACCTGGTCGCCTTTCTGCTGGACGGATGCGCCGATGCCGGCGAACTGACCGGCGAGGAAACTCTGGTTCGCGCGGTATTCGTCCGGTGTCAGGTAACGGGAGAACTGGTCGCCGAGCGCCCCGACCATCCCGGAGGCGGCGCCCTGGGTGAGCTTCGTGCCGTCCGGGTTGGGCTTGACGTAGTGCTGCTGGATGCTGGTGAAGACGTCGTTGAGCGCCCCGTAATCGACATTCGATTTCGGCGGCGTGTAGAAGAGCAGTGCCTTCGCCCAATCGGGCGCGTAGCCGCCCCATTGGAACTCGGCCAGGCTGCCGGCATAAAACGCGCCGATCGCGACCGCCAGGAGGATCGCGATGTTTCGGACTCGGGACATCAGTGGATTATCGCCCCGGGTGGGCGCGACCTGAGGCCGGAGCGGCCCCGCCGCGCGGGGATCGATCACGAAGCCGGCAGGTACGCGAGCGGATCGACGGGCGTACCGGCCAGGTCGATCTCGAAGTGGACGTGCGGGCCGGTGGAGTTGCCGGTCGACCCTTCGTAGCCGATCACGGTGTCCTTATCAACCTGGACTCCGTCGCCCACCGCCCAACTGGAGAGGTGGCCATAGAGGGTGGTAAAGCCGCCGGCGTGAACCATCACCACGTAACGACCGTAGCCACACAGCCCGCCGCCCCACCCGCAGCCCATGGTGAAGTTGTGGACGATGCCGCCGTCCGCCGCATGCACCGGGGTGCCGTAGTCGGTCGCAATGTCGAGGCCGCTATGGAAGTGATGGCTCGGGCAGCTCGGATCGTATGGTTCGAAGGGATAGGTGGTACACCCGAAGCCCTGGGTGATGACGCCGTCGATCGGCCACTTCCATTTTCCGGATGACCGCGCCCGGAAGCTCTCGTGGATGAGCGACGCGATTTGCGCCTGGAGCGCCGCCCGCTGGGCTTCCATATCCGCCAGCATCTGCTGGAAGCGGGCCTCGATGGCGGCGATCTGCTTCACGCTGGCTGCCCGCTGGTCGCGGATCGCCTGCAGCTGGGTCTTTTGGTCCTGGATCTGCTTGACCACCTGCGCCTGCTGAGCCTGCTTGGCTTCGAGGTCGGCCTTCATGGCCTCGATCGCGGCCCGCTCCTTCTGCAGCTCCGCCAGCTGGCGGCGGTCTTCACGAACGATGTCATTGAAGAAAAAGATCCGGTTCATCAGGTCGGTGAAGTTCGCCGCGGAGAAGACCAGCTCCAGCCCACTGACCTGGCCGCTCTTGTACATGATCCGCATCCGATGGCCGAAATCGGCGATGTGTTGCGCCAGCTCGGCCTGCTTGAGGGCGAGCTGCTCTTTGGCCAGGTCCACCTGCTGACCGAGCTGGATCAGCTTCGCCGTCTCCTGGTCGATCTGGACCTGGACGGCCTGCAGCTGCGAATCGAGACTGGCGATCTGGCTCTGGAGTTGCCGCTCCTGGCTGAGGAGCTGCCCGATCTGGGCCTTGGTGGCGATGATCTGTCCATTGAGCCCCTGTAGCTGTTTCTGCTTGTCGTACACGGTGTCGGAGACCGTGCTCAGCAGCGCCCCGGCCAGCACCACGATGGCCAATGCCGTCTGGAAGCGCGCCGACCTCACTGCTTGAGGAACCGCCTTACGCCCAGATAACTCCCAACGCTTCCGAGTAACAGCCCGAAGCCAAGCATCGCCGCCAGCACGACCCGCAGGTAGGACGGGTCAAAGGCGAGCGGAACGAAGATCAGCACGCTCTGCAGGTTGATCACCGCCGGCCGATAGCCGAAGCCAACGATGACGACGGCGACCACAGCGCCAATGACACCAACGATCAGCCCCTCGACGATGAAGGGCCAGCGCACGAACCAGTCGGTCGCCCCCACCAGCTTCATGACCTCGATCTCCTTCCGCCGCAGGTAGATCGCGGTTCGGATGGTGAGCATGATGATGAAGACGGAAAGCCCGGTCAGCCCGATGATCAACACCAGTCCGGCGATGCCGGCGACCCGCGCCAGCAGGATGATCTTGTCGATCACATTCGGTTCGTAGTTGGTCGCCGGCGACTTGTCGACCAGGGGCGAGGTCCGCACCTCTTGATCGATCGCGCCCAGGTCGCGGATGTCCCGGACGGTGACGTCCAGGCTGGCCGGCAGGGGGTTGGTGCCCAGGGTATCGATCACGCTTGGGTCCAACGCCGGCAGCTGCCGGAACCTTGCCAGCGCCTGGTCCTTGGAGACGTAGGTGACGTTGGTCACCCGCGGGTCCTGCTCGAGGTGCAGCTTGAAATCCATGGCGCTGCTGAGGGGCGTCGTATCCGCCAGGTAGACCGAGATCGCGCTGGCCTTGGTCTTTTCCAGGGCCACGATCTGGTCCAGCGAGTGGAGGACGAGCAGCAGGCTCCCCAGGGCCAGCAGCACCACCCAGACGATGAGCACGCTCGCGACGCTGACCGCGGCATTCCGCCAGAAGTTCTGCCAGGCGCTGCTGAAGGCAAAGTCAATGCGATTCCAGAGCCGGTGCATGGTACCCTCCCGCATCTTCGTCTCTGACAATCTGGCCGCCTTCGATGGCCACCACTCGTCGCCGCATGACGTCGACGATCTCCCGGTTGTGGGTCGCCATCAAGACGGTGGTGCCCCGCGCGTTGATCTGTAGCAGCAGCTGGATGATCTCCCAGGAGGTCGCCGGGTCGAGGTTGCCGGTCGGCTCATCCGCGAGGAAGATCCGCGGATCGTGGACCAGGGCGCGCGCGATCGCGACCCGTTGCTGCTCGCCGCCGGACAGCTGGTCCGGATACTTGTTCTCCTTCCCCTCGAGCCCCACGATGCTGAGCACTTCCTCGACCTTGGGTTTCAGGTGCCGCAGCGCGCCTTCGGTGACCCGTAAGGCGAAGCCCACGTTCTGGAAGACGGTGAGGTTGGGGAGCAGCTTGAAGTCCTGGAACACCATCCCGATCTTCCGGCGCAGGTACGGAAGGTGCCGGCGCTTGAGCCGGCTGAGGTCCTGTCCCTCGACCCGGATGGTGCCGGTGGTCGCTTTCTCCTCGCGGATCAACAGCCGGACCAGGGTCGATTTGCCGGCGCCACTTGGCCCGACCAGGAAGACGAAGTCCTGCTTGGGAATCTCCAGCGTCACGTCGCGCAGCGCGACCGTGCCATTGGGATAGGTCTTTTGCACGTGATCGAGGCTGATCTGCGGGGCGGCCGGAATTATGGTTGCCACGCGCGCCCTTGCTGGCAACGTCGTCCGTGTCGGCTGGGTCGTGATTGTTGCTGGCACGAAAGCAAATCCATTCCGAAAGCCGGGGCCACGGCAGGCTGAGCCCTTTCGGGCCGAACGACTTGGGAAGTATAGGGCATCCTTTCGCGCAATGCTCTGTTAATTCACTCTCTGTCCAAAAGCCGGCCGACCCGCTTCCTATACTCAAGCACCATGCCTTTTCTCGCCGCCCCGATGGTCCGCGTCGAGCGTGGCGGCGTCGAGGAGGCGATCCACCCCGGACATCTGGCGGCGGTCGACGCCAGCGGTCGGGTCCGGGCGAGCGTGGGAAATCCCGATCGCCTCACCTACTTTCGTTCCTGCGCGAAGCCGTTTCAGGCGATGGCGGCGCTGCGCACCGGGATGGCTCTCCGGTTCAACCTGGCGTCGGAACACGTGGCCATCATGGCCGCCTCCCACAACGGCGAGCCGGGTCACGTCGAAGTGGTTCGCGACCTTCTCGATCGCGTGGGCATCCCCGAAAGCGCGCTGCAATGCGGCGCCCACTGGCCCTATTACGAGCCGGCGGCGACCGTGGCCCGCCGCGCGATGGAGGAGCCGCTGGAGATCTTCAACAACTGTTCGGGAAAGCACGCCGGCATGCTCGCCGCGGCCCGCGCCCTCGGCGCGCCGCTGGAGACCTACCTCGACCGCGAGCATCCGATCCAGCAACGCATCGCCGCCGTGATCGGCGAGTTCACCGCGGAACGGCCGGCCGAGATTCACTGGGGCATCGACGGTTGCAGCGCACCCAACGCGGCCGTGCCGCTAGCAGCGATCGCGCGGAGCTTCGCGGCGCTGGTCACCTCCCGGGACGACCTCGCCCGCGGTACGGTCGAGGCGATGACGGGGCATCCCTTCCTGATCGGCGGGACGGACCGCTTCGACACCCGGCTGATGGAAGTGACGCACGGCCGGCTGCTGGCCAAGGGCGGGGCGGCCGGCGCGCACTGTACCGCTGACCGTCGGTCGGGACTCGGGCTTTCGATCAAGCTTGACAGTGGCGACGGCACCTGGACCGCGGTGGCCGTGATGGCGGCGCTGGAACGCCTCGGCTGGCTCGAGGAGGCCGAACGGGAGGCGCTGAAGTCGTTCGCCTCGCCCAGCCTGCGCAACCACAAGCGGGTCGTGGTGGGCTCGGTCCGCCCGGTGTTCGACCTGGCCGTAACGGCCGCGTAACAGCGCGCGTAACCGGCCCGTATCGCGGGTTATATGCCCGTGCGGCGATTGCTGGGCTGGCCGGATCCCCAAGCGCTGGTCGTCAGCGGCCTGATCGGGCTGCTGCTGGCGGTGTACGCGTGGGTCGCGGTGGTCCCGGTATTCGGGGCGCATGCGCCGCGCGCCGACGACTTCCAGGATTACCTGCTCGCCGCCCACCAGCTCGCCACTGGCGGGGATCCGTACGCCAGTTTCGTCAACACCCGCGTGACCCACGATTGGTCTCTCAGCAGCGGCTATATCTATCCGCCAGTGTTCGCGGTCACCCTGATCCCGCTGACCTGGCTCTCGAATGACCTGGCCGTCCGCCTCTGGCTGATCCTGATCCAGGCGGCCGTTGTCGCCAGCCTGGTGATCATCTATGGCGTCATCGGCCGGCCGCGACGCGGCGAACTGCTCTGCCTGGTCGCGGTCCTGACGACGTTTTTCCCCTTGTTGAGCAGCAATCTCACCGGCACCATGAACGCGATCCTGCTGCTCTTACTGACCGGGGCGTGGGCCGCGTGGCAACGACAACGCGACCTCGCCGCGGGTGCAATGGTGGGGATCGCCGCGGTGTTCAAGCTCTTTCCGATTGCCCTGGTGCCGTACCTTGCCTGGCGACGCCATTGGCGGCTGCTCGCCGCCCTCGGCGCCACGCTGATTGGTGGCCTGCTCCTTGGTCTCGCCGTCACCAGCCTTGAGCACAACATCTATTACTTCCACGACATCCTGCCCCACCTGGCGGCGGGCACCGGCTACCGGGAAAACCAGTCTCTCGCGGGATTTACGGCCCGAATCTGTAACCCCTCCCTGGCGGATGCCGGCGGCAGCGCCGGCTGGTGCGGCCGCCTGCTCGACTGGCCGCTGGTGCTGGCGCTCCTGTTCATCGTCGTGATGGCGACCTCAGGCGCGAGCCGCTCCGGGCTTGAGTTCGCGCTGGCGGTCACCACCCTGCCCCTGATCAGCAGCGTGACCTGGAGCTTCCACCTGGTGGTCCTGATTCTGCCGATCGCCCTTCTGATCCGGCGGGCGTTCAGCGGCGAAATGTCGCGAGGCGCCGGTCGCGTCTTGATCGTCGCCTGGCTCTGCTTCTCGGTCGGCCCCGCGATCCACTACCTGTTGATCTTCCATCCCCTCCCCCAGTTGCCCGGCATCCTCGACGTGGTTCCTCCTGCGCTAACCCGATTGGCCGCCGAGGCCTACGTCATCGGAACGCTCGTCGTTTTCGCGAGCCTCTGGTTCGCCCTGCGATCCGATCGCAACGCCGGATCGGCCGACCAGCCGTTCGCCAGGGCTGCCTGAGCGATCAGGCTTGCTCTAATAATCGGTCGATCGGCACGGCGAGCCGGAATCCTGGCGCATTCGCGGAGCTCAACGACGTTCGTTCGATGACCTCCCGATGAGGCCACGGCCACAGCGTCAATTGCGAGAGAACGTCAAGTCTGGTGCGGTCTCCGCTGAGGTTCAGATAGGCTCGGATTCGCCACGGCCGCCCGGCTTGGCCGCGATACAGGCAGCTCCATTCGATCGGTCGCGCGAATTCCTCGGCGAGGACGGCACCAAGGCGCTGGAAGGGTACGTCGCTAGACGGCCAGCGGTCGACGACGTGGCCCAGATCGATCTGATCGTGATCGCTAAGGTCGGAGACGACGGCCCACCGAAGATCAACGAATTCCGGCCGGGCGAGGAACACGAGCGAGACGCCACCAAGCCAGTGATGCGGGATGACGAGGATACAGACCTCTTCGCCTTCTCCCGTGATCAACGTCTCGAGAGGGTCGACCATCCCAGGAGCTTGCGCCTGTAGGGCTTCGCGGACCGCGCCAATCAGCGCCTGCCAGCGCGGGAAATATTCGGCGCTGACCCCCACACGTAGATACTGGCTCACCGCCCGCTCTCGGAGGCTCGAGCTTAGGCCGCCTCACCCTCGCGGCCGGCGTCGAGGCGGAGGAAGGCTTCCATGAAGTTGTTCAGGTCGCCGTCGAGCACCGCCTGGACGTTGCCCACCTCGAGACCGGTGCGATGGTCCTTGACGAGGGTGTAGGGATGGAGCACATAGCTGCGGATCTGGCTGCCCCACTCGTTCGACTGGTGCGCGCCCTTCAGCTCCTGCCGCTGCTCGGACCGCTGCTGCTCGCGTAGCGCCACCAGGCGGGAGCGCAGCACCTTGAGCGCCAGTTCGCGGTTCTTGATCTGGGAGCGCTCGTTCTGGCAGGTCACGATGATGCCGGTCGGCAGGTGGGTCATCCGGACCGCCGACGAGGTCTTGTTCACGTGCTGGCCGCCTGCCCCGCTCGAGCGGTAGACATCGACCTTGAGGTCCTCGGGGCGGATCTCGATGTCGGTGTCGTCCTCGATCTCCGGAATCACCTCGACCAGGGCGAACGAGGTATGCCGCCGGTGGGCCTGGTCGTAGGGCGACAAGCGGACCAGCCGGTGCACACCGCGCTCGGCGCGCAGCCATCCGAAGGCGCGCTTCCCGGTGATGCGCACCGTCACGCTCTTATACCCGGCCTCTTCCCCGGGTGACTCGTCGATGATCTCGGCGTGCAACTTGTTCCGCTCAGCCCACCGCAGATACATCCGGAGCAGCATCTCGGCCCAGTCCTGCGAGTCGGTGCCGCCGGCGCCGGCGTGAATGCTGACCAGCGCGGGATTGCCGGCATACGGGTTGGCGAAGAGCAGGTCGACCTCCTGCTTCTCGACATCAGTATTGAGGGCGCGCAGGTCCTGCTCGAGCGTCTCCTGGAGGTGCCCGTCATCCTCGGCCATCGCCATCTCGGCCAGGCCGATGACGTCTTTGGCGCGGACCTCGAGCCTTCGCCAGACCTGGACCTCGTCGCGCAGGCCCTTGGATTCCTGGGCCAGCCGCTGGGCTCGCGGCGGATCCTGCCAGATGTTGGGGTCGGCTAGCTCGCGCTGCAGCGCGTCGAGGCGCTGGCTCTTGTCGGGCAGGTCAAAGATGCTCCTGGAGTTGCAGGATCTTCTTCAGAAGGTCGTTCGCCTGGTCGAGGATCTGTTCCATGGCCTAGTGTCCGTGACAGTTCTTGAATCGCTTGCCGCTGCCGCAGGGACAGATGTCGTTGCGCCCGACGCCGGCGAAATTCAGCGATTGCGGCCGGCGGAATGGCAACCGCGGGGCCGCGGCTGCGCTGGCGCCTCCCGCCTTCGGCGCCTGGGGCGGCTGCGCCACGTCCTCGGCCCGTACCGGATTCGCCGCGGTGGCCGCCTTGACGGGTGACGTCTTGTTCGACCCGGCCTTCTTCTTAGCCATCGCCGGAAATCCTACCCGAAGATGGGCGATTTTACGCCAGCGCTATTCTTCCCTGAGATCAGCCAATGCTCGACAAGGCCAAACTGCCGCCTGATATCTGGGCCCGGATCCTCTGGCTGCCGGCTGACGATTCTGACCGAAGCCAGCGCCCGATCGTCCTGGTCACCGACCGCCCCCGCTTCTTGATTGGCGGCATTCCCGCGGTGGCGGCCCTCTTCGTAGCCGTGGTTCTCTTGCTGGCTCGGGTGCCCGTCGGGGTGGGATTCCTTTTCCTGATCATCTCGATTGCAGCCGGACTTTATGCCCGCGGCGGTAAGAGCGGGTACTACGACGTTGCCCAGGACGGCAGCCTGGGTCACTTTTACGGACGGCGAGTTCCGGCGGGCCTCAGCGCAATGCGTCGAACGAAACCGTAGCCCTGGATCGCGCCCGGCCGATCAGCGGCCGTGACATTTCTTGTATTTCTTTCCGCTCCCGCACCAGCACGGATCGTTGCGGCCGAGCTTCGCGCCCGCCGGCACCGGGGTCTTCGCGCCACCGCCGTTGGGGCTCGCCGCGCGCGGCGGCGAGGCCGGCGGGTTGGCCATCGCGGGCGGCGGCGGGGGTTCCTTCGTGATTTGCACCCGGTACATCATGGAGGCGATCTCGAACTGGATGTCGTTGAGCAGCTCCTGGAAGGCCTGGAACGCCTCGTTCTTGTACTCGACCAGCGGGTCTTTCTGGCCGAACGCCCGCAGCCCGATGCTCTCTTTGAAGTTCTCCATCATCGTCAGGTAACTGATCCACTTGCTGTCGATCGTCCGCAACACGATCCACTTCTCCGCGCCGCGCATCACCTCCGGCGTCAGCTCGGCTTCCTTCGCCTGGTAGGCGGTGTCGGCGTACTCCATCAGGCGGTCGACCGCCGCTTCCCTGGTCTCGCCGAACTCCTCGGCCGGCATCTCGCTGAACGGTGGCAACGGGAACACTGCGCCCAGCTGCGCGTGCAGGCCTTCCAGGTCCCAGTTGCCGGGGTGCCGCGATTCGCAGTGCTCGTTGACCGCGTCCTCGACCGCCTTGCGGATCCAGCTCTGCACCTGCTCGCGGAGGTCTACCCCCTCGAGCACCCGGCGGCGCTCGCCGTAGATGATCTCGCGCTGCTTGTTCATCACGTCGTCGTATTCGACGAGATAGCGGCGGGCGTCGAAGTTATGCCCCTCGACCTTGGTTTGCGCCCCCTCGATCTGCCTCGAGACCAGGCGGGACTCGATCGGTTCATCGTCGGCGACCCGGAGCATGTTCATCATGCTTTTGATCCGCTCGCCGCCGAAGATCCGCATCAGGTCGTCGTCCAGCGCCAGGAAGAAGCGGGATGAGCCCGGGTCTCCCTGCCGGCCGGAGCGACCGCGCAGCTGGTTGTCGATCCGGCGACTCTCGTGCCGCTCGGTGCCGACGATGTGCAGGCCGCCCGCGTCCGCCACCCCGGGGCCGAGGACGATGTCGGTGCCGCGGCCGGCCATGTTGGTGGCGATGGTGACCGCGCCGGGCTGCCCGGCCTTGGCCACGATCAGGGCTTCGCGTTCGTGCTGCTTGGCGTTCAGCACCTCGTGCGGGACGCCCCGCTTTTCCAGCAGCCGGGCGAGCCGCTCGGACTTCTCCACCGACACGGTGCCGACCAGGACCGGCCGGCCGGTGCCGGCCGTCTCCTGGATCTCGTCGGCCACGGCCTTGAACTTGGCGTCTTCGGTCTTATAGATGAGGTCCGCGTTATCGGTGCGGATCATCGGCTTATGGGTGGGAATCACCACCACCTGCAGCTTGTAGATCTTGTCGAACTCCTCGGCCTCGGTCACGGCCGTCCCCGTCATGCCGGCCAGCTTCTTGTAGAGGCGGAAGTAGTTCTGGTAGGTGATGGTGGCCAGCGTCTGGGTTTCCTGCTGGACCTTGACGCCTTCCTTGGCCTCCACTGCCTGGTGCAGGCCGTCGGCCCAGCGGCGGCCGGGCTGCTGGCGCCCGGTGAACTCGTCGACGATCACGACCTCGCCGTCCTTGACGAGGTAATCCCGGTCGCGCTTGAAGAGCGTGTACGCCTTGAGCGCCTGGTTGATCTGGTGGGCCTCGTCCACGTGCTCCAGTTCGTAGACGTTCTTGATCCCGGTCCAGCGCTCGATCTTGGCGATCCCCTCTTCGGTGAGGGCCGCCGACTTGGTTTTCTCGTCGACGGTGTAATCCTCCGGGGCGAGCCGCGGGATCAGGCGAGCGTACTGGTAGTACTTTTCGGTCGATTCCTGCGCCTGCCCGGAGATGATGAGCGGCGTCCGGGCCTCGTCGATCAAGATGCTGTCGACCTCGTCGACGATGGCGAAGTTCAGGCCGCGCTGCACGCACTGGGCCAGGTCGACCGCCATGTTGTCGCGCAGGTAATCGAACCCGAACTCGCTGTTGGTGCCGTAGGTGATGTCGGCCTGGTAGGCCTCCGCGCGAGTGACTGGGCGCAGGTGTTGCAGCCGGGGATCGGGATGGGTCTCGTCCAGGAAATCGGGGTCATAGCGCAACGACATCTCGTGGCCCATGACGGCGACGCTCATCCCCAACGCGTGGTAGATGGGCGCGTTCCAGCCGGCGTCGCGGCGGGCCAGGTAGTCGTTGACCGTGATCAGGTGCGCACCCTTCCCCTCCAGCGCATTCAGGTACAGCGGCAGCACGGCGACCAGGGTCTTGCCCTCGCCGGTCTTCATCTCGGCGATGTGTCCCTGGTGCAGCACGATGCCGCCCACCAGCTGGACGTCGAAGGGCCGCAGCCCGATGGTGCGGCGGGCTGCCTCCCGGACGACAGCGAATGCCTCGACCAGCAGGTCGTCCAGGGCTTCGCCCTGCTCCAGGCGCTGGCGGAACTCCGCCGTCTTGGCCTTCAGCTCGTCGTCGTTGAGCTTCTCGAGCAGCGGCTCGAGCTCGTTGGCCTCGGCCACCCGCTCGAGGTGCCGCTTGACTTCGCGGGCATTCGGATCGCCTAAGACTTTGGTAAGGACGCTCATGGACAGAGCTGAGGACTCAGCAACCAGTAAGCATACCCGGCCTCAATTGAGCCAAACGGGCTAGCTGAGATCGGCTTCGACCAGCCCCAGGCTCCCGTCGTGCCGGCGGTAGAGCAGGTTCAGCTCCTGGGTGTCCTCGTTGAGAAAGAGGAAGAAGGCATGGCCGAGGCGCTCCATCTCCTCGCGCGCCTGCTCCTCCGGCATCGGCTTCATCTTGAAGCGTTTGATCTTCGCCACCCCGTTCGGCCGCAGCGCCGTTGTGGCCGGCGAGGTCGGACCGAGGGCGACCACGGCCGCCGGCTTGGCGCGGCGATGGTCCTTCAGCTTCTCCTTGTGCTGCCGGATCTGGCGATCCATCTTGTCGATCACCAGGTCCACCGCCTCGTTCATGTGGCCCGCGGACTGGACCGCCTTGAGGATGTTGCCGGTGCGGCCCGTGACGTGCACCGTCAGCTCGGCCACCTTCATGTTTTCCAGGCTCTTGTTCTTCTCCGTCCCCAACTCCATGCGCGCTTCCAGGATGTGGTCGAAATGGCGCGCCAGCTTCTCGAGCTTGGCCTGTGCGTACGCCTTGATCTGCGGATCGGCCGCGGACTTCTTGGCCTGGATCAAGATCTCCATGGTGCCTCCTGTGAGATCTTTGTGGACAGGAGTATAGATCAGCGGCTCGCGCACGGGGACGAATCCGTTCGCGCGCGCCAGATAGCAGCTAGGCGCGTTCGGTTGCCCGGCGATCCGGGAAGACCCGCGCCAGCTCTGGCGGGATGGGCACGCCGGCACCGAACAGCTTGTCCATGATGTGCGGCCGGATGCCGGTCGGCCGGAAGACGCCGGTCATCTGGCCGTCTTTTCCGACGCCGTGCGACTCGTAGATGAAGATCTCCTGCATGGTGATCGTGTCGCCCTCCATGCCGGTGATTTCGGTGATGCTGGTCACCTTGCGCTGCCCATCGCGCATGCGGGATAGCTGCACGATCAGGTCGATGGCGGAGGCGGTCTGCTGCCGGATCGCCTTGGCGGGCAGGTCGATCCCGGCCATCAGCACCATGGTCTCCAGCCGCGACAGGGCGTCGCGAGTGGTGTTCGCATGCAGGGTGGTGATCGAGCCGTCGTGGCCGGTGTTCATCGCCTGCAGCATGTCCAGCGCCTCGCCGGCACGACACTCGCCGACGACGATCCGGTCCGGACGCATCCGCAGGGCGTTGATGACCAGGTCGCGAATGGCGACCTTGTTCTCACCGTTGAGGTCGGGTGGGCGGGACTCCATCCGGCAGACGTGCTCCTGGTGGAGCTGCAGCTCGGCGGCATCTTCGATGGTGACGATCCGCTCGTCGGGAGGGATGAACGAAGAACAGACGTTGAGGAGCGTGGTCTTGCCGGTACCCGTTCCGCCCGAGATCAGCAGGTTGGAGCGAGCCATGACGCAGGCCTTGAGGAAGCCGACCGCCTCGTGCGTAATGGTGCCGAAGTTCACGAGGTCCTCAGCCTGATAGGGATCCCGGGAGAACTTTCGGATCGTCAGCATCGGGCCGTCCAGCGCAATCGGCGAAATCACGGCGTTGACGCGGGACCCGTCGAGCAGCCGGGCGTCAACCATCGGGGTGCGGAAGTCGATGCGCCGGCCGACGGCGGAGACGATAAAGTCGATCACCCGCAGCAGGTGATTCTCGTCGTCGAACTTGCGGTCGGTCAGCAGGATCTTGCCGTTGCGCTCGACGTAGATGTTTTCATGGCCGTTGACCATGACTTCGGTCAAGCTCTCGTCCAGGACCAGGTCGCGAATCGGTCCCAGCGCCTCGTAATAACGGGCTAGTTCGTCCTGCGAAACCTCGGACGCGTTGACCATGTAAGCCACAATCCCCCAAAACAGAGATTCAGGGACACGTCGATTGTCCCGGCAATGTAACGGCGAGTGCCGGCAAAGTTTGCGCCCTGGCGAGAACCACAAAAGCCCCGATCGAGCCGCCTGCCCGGGCCACCGCTTCGGCGGCCGCCGTCAGGGTGGCGCCCGTGGTGCAGACGTCATCGACCAGCGCCAGGCCCCTCGGCGGCGGCGCGGTGGCCGCCCACTCGAAGGCGCCCAGCATGTTGACCTGCCGCTCGGGCTGGCTCAGCCCCACCTGGGCGGGTGTGGGGCGAAGCCGGGTGAGTCCGCCGACCAGCGGGACAGCCAGCCGGCCGGCCAGGGCGCGGGCGAGCCGCTCCGCCTGGTTGAAGCCCCGCTCGCGCCGTCGCTGGGGATGGAGCGGGATGTAGGTGAGCGCGGCGAGCTCGAGGTTGCTGGCTGCCGTGGCACGCCAGAGCAGCTCGCCGAGCACGCTGGCGAGCCCCGGCCGCGGCCGGTACTTGTAGGTATGGATCGCCTGCTGCAGCGGGCCGTCGAGCCGGCCGGCCGCGACCAGCGGCATGCCGTTCAGGGTGGCCAGCGGCTGGGGCTGGACTCGGGCGGCGCACGCGTCGCACCAGGCCACGCCCTCACGGCCGCATCCGCCGCAGCGCGGCGGAAAGATCAGGTCGAGGAAATTCACCTAGGCCGCGACCTGCAGGTGGTCCCCGGGCTTGATCGCATGCCGGCGGATGGTGCCAACCGGCAGCTCGGCGCACTTGTCCGCCCGCCAAACGAAGGGCACCATCCCGATCCACGGCAGCAGCCGCTCATAGGTCTTGACCACGACGTTCTTCTTGTCGACGAAGACGGCGTCGATCGGAAAGCGCATGAACATCATGTGAATGCCACTGCAGCCATGGATCAGCAGCCCACCGTTCTCGGGCAACCTTGCCCGTCCCATCAACCCCAGGCCGGAGCTGATGAAGTTGCGGGCCTCCTCGAGCGGCTCCGCGACCACCGTCCCGTCCGGTTTTGTCAGTCGCAAAACTCTTTCTCCGTATTGATTGTATCGCGTTGAGCGGCCCGTGGGCCGCCGCCCTTGGCCCGGATTTATTTGTGCTGGAAGGTGTGGATGATGATGATGACGGCCGGGCCCATCAGCACGATGAACAGGGTCGGGAAGATGCAGCCGATCATCGGGAAGAGCATCTTCAGCGGGGCCTGGGCGGCCTTCTCTTCCGCGCGCTGCCGGCGGCGGCGCCGCATCTCTTCCGATTGGATGCGCAGCACCTTGGCGATCCCGACGCCGAGCTGTTCGGATTGGATCAGCGCCTGGATGAAGGTGTGGAGCTCCTCGACGCCGGAACGGCGCCCCATGTCATCGAGGGCCTCCAGCCGCGGCCGGCCCAGCCGGATCTCGTTGAGCACCTGGGCAAACTCATCCGACAGCGCGTTCTTGAATTTTTCGACCAGGCGGCCGATGGCGGCATCGAAGCCGAGCCCGGCCTCAACCGAGATGGTCAGCAGGTCGAGCGCGTTCGGCAGCGCGAGCCGAAGCTCGGTCTGCCGTCCCTTGATCCGGTTGTTGAGCAGCACATCGGGGAGGAAACGGCCGCCCACAAACCCCAGGCCGGCGGCGGCCAGCTTGAGCGCAAACGTGGTCGGAAACACCAAGCCACCAAACCAGAAGGCGACCAGGGCGACGACCAGCCCGGCGATCACCTTGAACACCTCGAAGCCGTTGACCGTGAGGCCGTATGGCCGGCCCGCCAGGTTCAGCTTGTTCTGGACCACCAATTGCCGGTTCTTCGCCATCCGGGCGGTGAGCAAGCTGCCCAGCCGCTCCAGCGCCGGCTTGATGAACCGCTCGCTGAACGGTAGAGAGAGCTCGATCTCGTCGAGGGTGAGGTTGTGATCGCGGTACTGCGCCAGCCGTTCGGCGATCAGGTCCTGGCGCGGCTTGGCGGTCACCGCCTGAACGGCGATGAAGATACCGCTGAAGGCGAGGAAGGCGAAGACGATGGTGAAAATGCTCATTCGCTACACCTGGATGTTCGTGATTTTCGAGATGATGCCGTATCCGATCGCGATCGAGACCAGGCCCATGCCGATCAGGATGTAGCCAAGCCATTCGTGAAAGAGCGGTGTGATGTAGCTCGGCGAAATGAAGGTCAGGATGAGGGCCAGCGCAAAGGGCAGGCCGGTGATGATGTACCCGGAGGCCCGCGCTTGCGCGGTCAGGGTGCGGATTTCACCCTGGATCCGGATGCGCTCGCGAATGGTGAAGGCGATCGTGTCGAGGATTTCCGCCAGGTTGCCACCGACCACCCGGTGGATCTGCACGGCGGTGACCATCAGGTCGAAGTCTTCGCTCTCGATCCGCTTGACCATGTGGGCCAGCGAGTCGTCAACCGAAACGCCCAGGTTCATTTCCCGCACCGCCCGGCTGAACTCGTCGGCCATCGGGGGCGACGAGCTCTTGGCGATGGTTGCCATCGCCTGGGCGAAGGAGTAACCGGCCTTCAGCGCGTTGGAGAGCAGGACGATGGTGTCGCCCAGCTGGTTGTTGAACGCCTTCAGCCGGCGCCGCTGCCGGAACTTGAGGAAGAAGCCCGGGGCAAAGTAGCCGACCGGTATCCCGATCAGCGCCAGCAGCGGGTTATGGAAGCGCAAGAAGAGAATCGCCATCAGGAGCACGATCAGGCCGACGATCAGCATCACGTACTCCGAGACGCGGAGCTTGAGGTCGGCCTTGGCCAGCTCCTCCGTCAGCCTCGAGGTACGCCCGCCCTTGTTACGCGTCAGGCTCTTGTTGAATCCCTCCAGGAAGCCTTCGAAGACACCGCCCTTCTTGGCGGTCGGGCTGGCGGCCGGGTTGTAGCCGTCCATGTGCAGGTCGACCTCGGTCGCCGAGTTCCGGTTGGACATGAGCGCCATCACCACGATCAGCGCCCCGATGGCGGCCATCGCCGCGAAGATCAGCTGGATCGACACTTACTTGCCTCCTTTTCCGGCAGGATCCGGCACCGGCGTGAACAATTCCTTGGCCACGCCCTCGCCCGACGACTGCAGATGGTCGAAATACTTGGGCATGATGCCGGTGGCCGTGAAGTAGCCCTGCACCTTACCGTCTTCGCTGACGCCGGTCTGCTTGAACACGAAAATGTCCTGCACCTTTACCTGGTCGCCGTGCAGACCGAGCACCTCGCTGACGGCGATGATCTTTCGCGTTCCGTCCCGCAAGCGGCTCTGCTGCACGATGACGTTTATGGCGGACGAGATCTGCTCCCGGATCGCCCGGGAGGGCAGTTCTGCCCCCGCCATCAACACCAACGTTTCCAGGCGGTTCAAACTGTCACGCGGCGAGTTCGCGTGGATAGTCGTCAACGAACCGTCATGACCCGTATTCATCGCCTGCAGCATGTCCAGTGCCTCGCCGCCGCGGCACTCCCCGACCACGATTCGATCTGGCCGCATCCGCAGCGCGTTGACCACCAGGTCCCGGATCGCGATCCGGCCGCGGCCCTCGACGGTGGCGGGTCGTGACTCAAGTGTTACAACGTGCTCCTGGTTCAGCTGGAGCTCCGCGGCATCCTCCACCGTCACCACCCGCTCCTCTTCGGGGATGAAGCTGGACAGGACGTTGAGCGTGGTTGTCTTCCCGGAGCCCGTCCCGCCGGAGACCAGCATGTTCAGGCGCGACCGGACGCAGGCCCGCACAAATTGGGCCATGGGGTCCGTCAGGGTGCCGAACTTGATCAGGTCGTTGATCTTGTAGGGGTCCTTGGAGAACTTTCGGATGGTCAGGATGGGCCCGTTGAGCGCCAGCGGCGGGATGATGACGTTGACGCGGGAGCCGTCCTTGAGCCGGGCGTCGACCATGGGCGAGCTCTCGTCGATCCGCCGGCCGATGGTCGAGACGATCCGGTCGATCACCCGGCGAAGCTGGTCCTCGCTCTCGAACTGCACGTTGGAGAGCGTCAGCTTGCCCTTGTGCTCGATGAAGATCTGGTCCGGCCCGTTGACCATGACCTCGGTGATGCTGGCGTCGGCGAGGAGTGCCTCGATCGGACCCAGCCCGAGGAAGTCGTTGAGGACCGAGTCGAGCAGGCGTTGTTTCTCCGGCTTGGTCAGCGAGAGTCCCATCTCGGCGACCACCACGTTCAGGGCCTCGGTGATCCGGGTCGCCCGCTGTTCCTTGTCCTCGTCCTCGGCGTCGTCGATATTCTCGACCAGGCGCGCCTGCAGCCGGTTCTTGACCCGTTCGGCCTGCTGCTCGAAGGGGGTTCGGACACGAGCGGCGGTGGAGCTCTGGCGGGCCGCCTGGCCGGCGCCGGCCTGCGGGACATAGGCGCCTTCGGGGGGTGCGTTGGGGTCGGGCGCTTGCTGCTTCTGGACGCGATCGAGCAGCGACACGGCTACGCCACCTCTTCGTTCGTCACCGATAGCGACCTGCCAGCCACGGTACGTGGTACCAGTAGGCAAGCGACAACCGCGCGAGTCATCTCAACCTTCCTAACGGCGGGCGAACAGACCCTTGCGGGATTTCTTCTCGGCGGGCTCGGCCTCTGCCGCCGCCGGGGCCGTCGGGAGCAGCTTGGCGACCAGCTCTCGAATCCGCTGGCTGATCTCGGACTCCGGGTGGGTGGTCACGAACGGGTTGCCGCGGTTGATCGAGTTGATCACCAGCTTCGGGTCGTTGGGGATCTGGCCCGCGATCGGAAAGCGCAAGTTGGCCTCCACGCTCTCTTTGTTGAACTCCGAGTGGGCATCTGACTTGTTCAGCAGCAGCACCACCCGATCGGGCGAGATGGACAGCGAGTCGAAGATCTTGAGCGCGAGCTTGGTGTTTTTGATCGCCGGGATACTGAGCGAGGTGACGACCACCACCTTGTCGGCGTGGTCCAGCACCTCCAGGTTGATCTCGCCCAGGTGCGCGCTGCTGTCGACGATGATGTAGTCGAACATCTTCCGCAGCTCGCCGAAGATGCGGCGAACGTGCTCCACGGTCACCAGGTCGGCCAGCTCCGGGCTGATCGGGGTGAGCAGCACCTTGATCCCGTAGGGCCCGTCCACCATGATCTCCCGGATGAATTCCGGGTCCATGTGGTCGATGTTTTCGATCAGGTCGGTGATCCCCTGGGAGTGGTCGAGGTTGAGCAGCACCCCGATGTCGCCGAATTGCAGGTCGAGATCGACCAGGGCGACCTTCCCCTTGGTTTCGTTGGCCATCGAGACCGCCAGGTTGGCCGCGATCAGCGACTTGCCGACGCCGCCTTTGCCGGAGTAGAAGAAAAAGACCTGGCCATGCTCGGCGCGCCTGCCGGCCGGGGTCCCGCCGTCGGGCGGGGCGGCCGCCGCCACCGGGGTGCCGCCGGTGGTCTTGGCCAGGAAGGACTCTTTCTTCTGCTCCAGCTGATAAACCCGGCGGATGCTGGCGATCAGCTCGTCGCCGGAAAAGGGCTTGATCAGGAACTCGCGGGCGCCGGACTGCATCGCCCGCCGCAGGTAGTCACGCTCCCCCTGGACCGACATGATGATGACCGGGGAGCCCGGCACCTCCTGGGCGAGCGTCTCGGTCGCCTGGATGCCGTCCATGATCGGCATGTTGACGTCCATCAGGACGATGTCCGGGGCCAGCTTCTTGGCCTGCTCCACTCCTTCCTTGCCGTTGACGGCGGTCGCCATCACCTGGATGTCGGGCTCGAAGGAGAGGAGCTTCTGGAGGTTGTCCAGGGTGCTGGTGATGTCGTCAACGATCAGGACTTTGATTGGCTCGGTCATCCAGTCATCTCGTTAAAGACAGCACCCCGCGAAATCTTCCGATTTCGCGGGGAGCCTGTCAACGTTTTTCTGTGGTCGGGTCTAGCGCAGGCTGTAGGTCCTGCTAAAGCTGTCCCCGGTCGTCGACGAGGTGTCACTATCGACGTGGTCGTAGTCGTCCACCGCTTTGAGGACGTATTTGTAGTTCGTGTTGTCCAGCAACCACTTGAGGTCCTGCGCCTGCTGGAGCGTGACGATCACGGTTAGGCTGGACGAGATGCCACGGGCATTCGGTCCGCCGGCCGGTCCAACCCGGATGATGTGCAGGTTGGTGAAGGTCACCTTGGTCAGGGACTTCCCATTGACGGTGGAGGTCACGAGAACGTCAATCCGGTCGTCCGGCTGGATGTAACCGCCGGCGCCGACCAGCTCTCCGGTCGGGATCTGCATCGCGACCTGGCCCGGTGGGATCTTCAGGAACGCCTGCTTGGCGGGCACCACGCTGCCCGCGTCGCTCACGATGTCGGTGTCGATAACCGCCGCGTTGGCATGGATCGGAATCGCCGCGTACTTCCCGATGACGAGATTCTTGTCCCGGAACGCGAAGGGCGGCACGGTGTCCTCCGAGAACTTCTGAATGGTCACCAGGGCCGCCGTGATCTGCGTCGATGCCGCGATCTCCTGGGTGGCCACCACGACGTCCGTGTTCTTCGCCCCTCCGCCGATCGCTGTCGTGCCACCCGAGGTGCGGCCAACGAGCAAGGCCCCTCCGAACGCCACGATGGCGAGGAAAACACCGAAGATCAAGAGGATGCGGTTGCTCTTCGGCTTTACCTCAGTCGCCAATCAACTCACCTCCTGAAATTCGGCGCCAGCGCCCAAAGCGAGACGCTCTTTCGGCTGATGTATCTAGAAAGGCACGCGCTTCCTTGCGCACTGGAAAAAGAAGAGAGCGGGCCGTTGCCCGCTCTCCTGTTTTGCTCCCAGAAGGTGTCCCTTACTGGCCGAGACCGCCCGAGATGTTGCAGAAGACGTTCTTGACCTGGTTGCCGAGCACGATCAGGACGACGATGACGACCACCGCGATCAAGACGAGAATGAGGGCGTACTCAACCATACCCTGCCCTTCCTCACGGTTGAGCAGTTCGCGGAGGCGCAGATAAAGGTTGGTCAACATGCTAATTCACCTCCTTTGCGAGTAGATCGAACGGCCCCAGTTTCACACCGGCCCGAATTGAAGACAACGGACAGCCCGCCAAAGAACGGCGAAGATGTTTTGACGCCTTCGTAACAGCCGTCACTGTCTTACAGCGATCGTTACGAGTGGGCAGCAAAGCGCCGCGGACCCGAGCGGCTAGCGCTTGCTGAGTGGAACCTCGACCTTGACTTCGGTGCCTCGGCCCGGTTGACTGCGGATCTCGAGGGTGCCCTTTTCCAGCTCGGCGCGTTCCCGCATGCTGAGCAAACCGAGATTCTTGTTCTTGTGGAGGTTGGCCTCGGTGCGGGCCACGTCGAAACCCTGCCCGTCGTCCTTGATCACCACCGAGACCCGGGACGGCTGCAGGTTCATGGTGACCTCGGCCATCTTGGCGCGCGCGTGTTTGTGCACGTTGGTCAGGGCCTCCTGAACGATGCGGAACAGCACCCCCTCGGTGTTCCCCGGCAGCCGGCGCTCCTGGCCCACCACGTTGAAGCGGGTGGCCAGACCGTAGCGGTCGCCGTACTCCTTGATGAACTTTCGCAGCGTCGGCACCAGCCCGAGGTCGTCGAGCGTCATCGGCCGCAGGTCGAAGATCAGCTGCCGGGTCTCTTCCAGGGCATTGCGCACACTGTTCTTGAACTCGGCCAGCTCGGTCACCAGCTGTTTGGGGTTTCGATCGAGCAGCCGCTCCAGGATCTCCGCCTGGAGGACCAGGTTGGCCATCGATTGCGCCGGTCCGTCATGCATGTCGCGGGCGATCCGCATCCGCTCTTCTTCGATGATCTGGAACACCTGACGGGAGGCATCACGAAACTGCTTGTCGCCGTCGGCCTGAGCCGGATGCCCGCCGTTCTCCCCGTACATCCGCTGCAGGTCGGCGAGGATCTGGCTGGCGGAGCGGAGAAACTGCCCCTGGTCCTTGAGCTCGGCGCGCCGAGCCGCCAGCGCCTCGTACTCGAACTCGGCCCGCTCCACGCTCAGCTGCGTTTCCCGGATGTTGGCAAAGGTCGCCTGCACCTCGGACGGCGAGAACTGCTTGAGGTTGTTCAGCAGGTGCTTTTCCACCACCCGCGACTCCTCCGCTTGCTCGCGCACCTGTTCGAGCGACGCCTCGAGCTCGCGCGACTTGGCTTCGGCAGTCTCCAGTTCGGCCTCGACTGTCTGCAGGCGGGCCGTGACCGATTGGTGAATCAGCACGAATGGATCGAAGATCTCATCCGTGGCCTGGATCGCACTCATAGTGGGCTACGGAACGGCCCCCGCGCCAAGCTGGAGCCCCGTTTGGCGGCCCCATGATAGCAGGAAAATCGCCGAATTCACGCTGAATCTCCGTAGCAGATGAGCGAACGAGCGTCCTTCATCCTGGGACGGGCGCTGCCTCTGGGCGTGTTCGGCTTCCTGGTCGCCATCCAGGGCGAGCTCGCCTATGCCGGCGTTCAGCAGGCCTTCGCCGGGGTGATGGACCGGGCGCAGGTCATGTATCTCCTCAACCGTGTCCTGACCATCGCCTTCTTCGCCTTCCTGCTCGGCATCTACACCATTCGCCGCAAGGCGGTGGCCCACGACCACAATCCGGTGGCCGTCGCCGCAGCCCTGGTGGGCAGCTTCATCCTGTACGGGATTTTCCTGATCCCCGGCCAATCGCGCAGCACCGAGCTTCCGGTGCTCGCGTCGAGTGACATGCTGCTCGCCTGCGGCATGATCTGGGCTCTCTATTCGCTGACCTACCTGCGCAACCGCTTCAGCATCGTGCCTGAGGCGCGCGGTCTGGTCACCACCGGTCCCTACCAGTTCGTGCGACATCCGATCTACCTCGGTGAGATCATCGCCGGCTTCGGTTTGGTGCTGCCCACCGTGTTCAGCCTGCATCTCCTGGTGTTCGCCGTCTTCCTGTGCGCCCAGGTGGCCCGCACCTATTTCGAGGAGCGGATGATGCGCACCGTCTATCCCTCATACGAGGCGTATGCCCGGCACACCTGCCGGCTCATCCCCTTCATCGTCTAGTAGATTGGCAAGCCTGCCCCGCTCCGCCGCCCCATCCCCAGCCGAGCAAGGTCCGGATCGCTGGCTGAGCCGAGCCGTGCGCTGGCTCGACCTGCCCCACTTCTTCACCATCGCCATCTTCGTGACGATGCTGATCGCGGCCATCCAGCCGGTCACCGACCCCGACTTCTGGTGGCATGTGACGACCGGCAACTGGATCCTGAGCCACCACGCGGTGCCCCGCACCGACCTCTTCACCTACACCGTCAGCGGCCACCGCTGGATCACCCACGAATGGTTGAGCGAGGTACTCCTCTCAACCCTCTACGCGGTTGGCCGGCTGCCGCTGGAGAGTTTCGCCCTGGGCGCGATTACCGCCGCCGGCTTCTTCCTGGTCTATCGGGCGATCGATCGCCGGGTGAACTTTGTGATCGCTGGACTGGCGCTCGCCCTCGGCGTGGCCGCGGCCAATCCGATCTGGGGACCGCGGATCCAGATGGTCACCTTCGCCCTGACGGCGCTGACCTACCTGTGGGTCAAACGGTTCTGCGAGGGCCACGGTCGGGCGCTCTATTTCCTGCCGGCGGTCATGCTCGTCTGGGTCAACCTCCACGCCGGATTCGTCGTCGCCTACGCGGTCGTCGGGACCGCGCTGCTGGTGGAGGGTCTGCGCTACCTGGCCCGCCGTCCCGGGGCGATGCCGATCGACCGGCTGAAGACGATGGGGATCGTGCTGCTTGCCGCGGTGGCGGTCGCCATCGTCAACCCCAACGGCTGGGACATCTACCTCTATCCCTTCCAGACCGGCGGCAGCCCGGAGCAGCAGCGGCTGATCGTCGAGTGGTTCTCCCCGAATTTCCAGATGTCGCAGATCTGGCCCTTCGAAGCCATGGTGTTCCTGATCATCGGCGGACTGGCTTTGGCGCGCCGCATCGAGCTGCGTCAGTTCCTCCTGCTGTTGCTCGGCCTGGGCCTGGCGCTGCACTCGGTCCGCAACCTCTCCTTCTTCATGCTGGTGGCGGTGCCCGCCCTGGCCGATTACGCCCAGCAGGCGCGCGAGCGCCTCCCCTGGCACTGGCCGCGGCGCCTGCCCCGGACGTCGATCGCCACCTTCTCCGTGAACGTCCTCATGGTTCTTCTGCTCTGCGCCGTGGTGGCGCTGGCCAGCGTCCCCAGCCTGGTGCAGCGCGTCGACGGCAAGCTCGTGGCCAAAGACTTCCCCATCAAGGCGGCCGACTTTCTCCTCCAGCATCCGGCGCCCGGGCACATGCTCAACGTCTACGGTTGGGGCGGCTACCTGATTTACCGGCTCTACGGCCACACCCCGGCGCAACCGGTTTTCATCTTTGGCGACGCCGCCCTCGACGGCGACCAGCTGCTGCACGACTATTCCCACCTGCAGTCGCTGGGGTCGGACCAGCCGCAGTTGCTGGCGCGCTATCAGATCAACTGGGTCATCTTCCACTCGGATGATCCGATCATCACCGAGTTACGCCAGGACCATAACGCACCCGGCCACGTCGGGTGGTTCGAGCTGGGCAGCTTCGACAAGGCGACCATCATGCTGCGCGACACGCCGGAGAACCGCGCCTACGCTGCCGGGTCCGGCCGGTGACCGGCGCCGATCGGGCCGCCCGGCTGCGCCGCCGTCAACGGCTCTTCCTGATTTTCACCGCGGTGCTCTGCGTGGCCTACGCCCGCCAGCTGCTCACCTCGCCCACCGCCGGCCAGGATTTTCGCGCCTTCTTCGCCGCCGCCACCGTGAGCGCCCACGGCGGCGACCCCTATGACTGGACCATCCTGGGCCGGACCGAGGACGCGCTCTACAACGCCCCCATCCATGCCCGACCCGGTGATCCGCGCTACAACGATTTCCTTCCCTTTCCGGAAGGGCCCTGGCTCGCGCTCGGGCTGCAGCCGCTGACCGGGTTCCCCTGGCAGGTCGTCTATCCGCTGTTCGCCGGCGTGATGCTGCTGGCGATCGCCGCCGGCGCCTGGCTCGTCCTGCTGCGGCTCGGCTGGCCGCCGGCGCGGCGGCGGATCGCGGTGGCCGCGACCGTCCTCTCCCCCATCGCCTTCCTCAACGTTTTCCAGGGACAGGTCAGCGCGCTCGTCTTTCTCGGGTTTGCCGGCGCCTGGTATCTCGCCGGCCGCGGCCGGCCGGTGTGGGCCGGGCTGGTGCTCACCCTCGTCTGGATCAAGCCGAATCTCGGAGTGGCGCTGCCGCTGGTGCTGCTGCTGCTCGAGCCGGCGTCCGTCACCCGGTTGCTGCTGGGTTTCGGCGGCGGCAGCGTCGTCGCCTTCGCCCTGGCAGCCCTGGCGCTGCCCGGCGTCCTGTGGCACTGGGCCAATGAGCTGATCTCCCACTGGCGCGCGGTGCAGGGCACCCAACCGGACGTCGCCTCGATCCACAGCCTCTACTACCCGGCGCTGACCGGCCCGCTCAAAACCGTGGCGCTGGTCATCGTGCTGGCGGGCGGTGCCGCCTATACGGTCTGGGCCGTCCGCCGCGGGCAGCAGGCGCGCGCCCGCGGCCTGACGGTGTTGCTGCTGTGGTTCGCGCTGCTGCCCTATGTCCACTCCTTCGACGCCATCCTCTTGCTGCCGCTGGTCGTGTTCTTGCTCGGACCGGATCTGCGCGGCTGGGCGGATCCATTGACCGAGGTGGTGGTCTGGGCCTTCGCGATCCTGCCCTTTGGCTACTTCATCGGCTTGCGGCTTGGATTTTTCAACGGCTTTACCGCAGTGCCGGTCCTCCTGCTCCTGCTCGCCTGGCATCAGCGAGTGATCCGCGACCGGCCGCGCGTCGTGCCGGAGGCGGTCGCCGCATGACGACCTGGTGGGGCATCCGGCGGCTCTACGAGCCGCGCTTTTTAGAGCGGATCCTCCTCCTGTTGCTCCTGGTCGCCGCCGCCTACTATGCCGTCTTCGCGATCGTCCAGTGGACGACCTTGACCCCGGAGGCGCTGCGGTTCGATTTCGCGAACTATTTCGGCGGCGCCCAGGCGGCCGCGCACGGCAGCGACGTCTACGCCGACTTCAAGCGGTCGTGGGGAACCGAGGCCTGGGTGGTCGCCTACATCTACCCGCCCTTCTTCGCCGAGCTGCTCGCGCCGCTGACGCCGCTCGGGCTGGTAGGCGCCGCGCGGGTCTGGCTGCTCGCGGTGCACGCCGCGTTCTTCGGCTCGCTGGCGCTGCTGCTGCGCCTCCATCCCGAGCTGTCGCGCGCCGGCCGTCTGGTGCTGCTGGTGGCCGCGCTCGGCTTCATGCCGGTGTACCTCAACCTGAAGTTCCAACAGGTGGCGACGGTGTGGCTGCTGCTGGTGACGGCCGCGCTCTGGGCCGCGCTGCGGCGACGGGACGGCCTGGCCGGCGGCTTCATCGCGCTGGCCGCGTCGCTCAAGGTCGCCCCCATCTTCCTGATTCCGCTCTTGGCCCGACTGGGGCGGCGGCGGGTGGCGATCGTGGGCGGCGGGCTGCTGCTGGTGGTGACCGTGGTCACCATGCTGGCGTCACCGGGCAGCTGGCAATTCTTCACCGTCGTGCTGCCGCGCATCGGCCTGGGAACGGCGAACTGGGACAACGGCTCGATCGACGGGCTGGTCAGCCGCATCGTGGTGCTGGCGCCGCACCTGCTCGGCGGCGCCACCCAGACGGCGGCAAAAGTCGTGATTGCGCTGGCCGCGGTGAGCGTCATCGGCGTGACCATCTGGCTGGCGGGCCGGGCCGCGAGCCACGATGGATGGACGATCCGGCTCGGCGTCGCCGCCCTGATGACGTCGCTGCTGATCGTCAGCAGCGTGACCTGGCAGCATCACCTGGTCACCCTGCTGCTGCCGATGGCGACCGCGCTGGCGTGGATCAGCGCGCGACGGCCGGGGGCGCGCTACGGCTGGGCCCTGATGGCCGCCTATGGGGCGTGCTGGATCGACCGTCGGGCGTTTCCCTTACCGGCGGACCTCCAGGTGCATTCGGCGTCGCAGGGGGCGCTGGTGCTGGCCGGCACCTCGGTGAAACTGCTCGGCCTGCTGCTGCTCTGGGGGCTGCTACTCGAGATGCTGCGCCGCGAGCGCAAGCTGATGGGTGCGCTCAGGCGGCCTGGACGACCGGCGGCCGCCGATGCTGTTGCGCCCGCTGCCTGAAGCGCCACCCGTACCACAAGACGACCGCGGTCATCACGATGGGCCCCAGCGGCAGGCCGACGCCGTGAAGGTCGATCAGCAGCGCCAGGTCGATGAGCAGCAGGCCGGGGATCGGGTTGGGCAGGCGGCCCTCGAAAAAAAGGTCGACCGCGAGCCACGCCGGCACCGCCAGCATCAGCAGATCATGGGGAAGCGCATGCGGAGAGGCCAGCAGCGACAGCGCGACCGCCAGGACGGCGAAGCCGGTGGTTGACGCCGGCCGCCGCCAGGCGGTCAGCCCCAGCGCCGCCAGCACCGCCAGGTAGACGGCGATCGCGACCGCCGTCGCCGCCACGGCTGGGAGCGCCGGGCCGAGGACCCCGATCCAGGCCTCGTCGAGACGGATCGCCACCGCCTGGTTGGCGCGCAGCGCGTTGTGCACCATGGCGGCCATGCCACCGGCGCCGGCCGCCAGCGGGCTCATCAGGACGAGGGTGGCTGCGACGCCGGCGACCAGCAGCATTCGCCAACGCCGGGCCGCCAGCACGACCAGCAGGTACGCCGGCAGGTACTGCGGCTTGATCGCGAGCAGCGCGCCGCCGGCGGCCGCCAGCCCCCACCGGTCCCGGCTCAGCGCCGCGACCAGCAGCGCGCCACCGACAACCAGCAACGGAGTCACCTGTCCTTCGGTCAGCGCGGTCCAGGTGGGGACGGCGGCCAGCAGCCCCAGCATGGCGAACGCCGGCGCCTTGCGGTCCAGCGGTCGCGCCCGCTGCAGGATGAGGACCGCCACCAGCAACAGCGCCGCGGCGACGATCTGCCAGACGCGAAATGCGAGGTCGATCGAGAGCAGCGAGAGGGCGGCAAACGGCAGGGCGGCGACCAGCGGCAGGCTGAAGGGCAATCGGGGGTCGATCGCCCCGTCCGGCGCCACCCGACGCATGGTGTCAGCGAGCGCGGCCTGCCGATAGGGGGCGGCGAAGTGGCCTTGTCGGACCAGCACGCCCGCGCTGTAGTTGATGGTGAAGTCGGAGGACAGCCGCGCCGCGCGCGGCTGCAGCAGGATCACGAGGAAGCCCGCCGCCGCCAGGGCGACGACCAGCGCCAGCATGGCCTGATGCAACGGTCGCCTCACGGTTGCACCTGGAAGACGGCCGCATCCCCCTCGCGGTCGACGATGCGCAGCCGCGGGTCGTCCCGCAGCCGCTGGACGAAGCCCGGATCCGTCGCCAGCACGTAATCGATGTGGTTCGCCTGAGCAAAGGCGGCGCGCTCGGCGGTTGACCAGCGGGTGAAGAAGGCCAGCGCCTGGTCGGCCTTGCGACCGGCGTCGATCGTCATTTCCGGATGCCCGGTGAAGGCGCGGGCGCCCGACTGCGCCGGGACGAAGATGCCGTCCAGATAGGTCGTCAGGACCACGTCTTGCGCGGTGACCTGCGGCGCCAACCGAGCCAGCAGCGCGGCTTCGGCGCGGCTTTCGTACTCGGCTCGTGGATCCAACCGGAACGCGGCAATCCAGTATGGCTGCGTCAGGCTGAGGATGCCGTAAAAGCTCGACACCGCCACGGTGCTGACCAGCAGGCGTCGCCGCCACGCCACCGAACGGACGCCGCGGAGCATCGTGAGCAACCCCGGCGCGGCGCAGAGACCAAACGGCACCGAGCTGGCCATGAAGCTGCGTCCGAGGATGCCACTGATGCCGGGCGCAAACATGAAGACCGTCATGCCCGCAATCCACAACGCGGGCAGCAGCAGATCACCGCGAAGGCGTCGCCGCCAGATGGCGATGACGATGAGGACCGTGGCGACCAGGTGCGACAGCACCAGGAAACCGAACGGGTCTCCGACATCGAGCGCCGGGCGGATCACCCGCAAGGCGTCGGGGGCGGTGGCCCAAATCCACAGCAGGTAACCGAGGTAGGGCAGCTGCAGGGCGGCGCCCGCGACGGCAAACCAGATCGCGCGCCGGTGCCGGCGCGCCAGCGACCAGCCGAACAGGCAGGCCACGGCGAGCAGGGCGAGTTGCGGATAGATCAACTGCAGCCCGAGGATGGCGCCCAGCCCACTGATGAGCACGCTTGCGGAGTCACGGTGACGCAGACGAAGACCAGCGGTCATGGCCCAGCACATCAACGCCATCGCCCATGGCAGATGCGGGGCCATGCCGACCAGGTCAGCCACGCTGCTTCCCGGCGAGGTCATCTCGGTCGCGTGGCTGACGAACGGACCAAGGTGGATGTCGTGCGGGAGCAGCGCGCCGATCCCACCGCCCAGGATGCACAGCGCAAACGCCCAGCGCCTCACCAGTCGGGGGCGGAACAGCTCGGCGATCAGCAACCAGACCGAGCTCAGCAAGGCCGCGCCGGCCGCCAGCCGGCCGAGATGATAGAGCCAGGGACCGGTCGCCCAGCCAACCAGGTGGGCCGGCCACA
Organism: Chloroflexota bacterium; assembly: GCA_005881215.1. GTDB lineage: Bacteria > Chloroflexota > Dormibacteria > CF-121 > CF-121 > CF-13. The sequence goes on from VBDZ01000008.1 coordinate 55,475, forward strand.
GATACCAGGGATACAACACGATGCCGGGTAACGACTCCGAGCTGTAGGGCGAATGGAAGAGCCAGGCACCCTGCCACCCGGCGCGCCAGAGGGCCTGGTAGACCTCGGCGTCGCGGGCAATCACGACGTATCCCGTAAAAACGCTACCGGCCGGCGTCCGGATCCCGGCCAGCAGGATCGGTGGCATCGTCATCAGGCAGAGGGCGGCGAGGAACACGACGGACCGGGTAACGCGCAGCCGACGCGGCCGGGGCGACTCGTTGCCGGGCTCCTCGTACCGGCGCGGGCGCGCGAGCGCCATCAGGCCGCGAGCCGATCGGCCTGGTCGCTGCCGGCCGGGGCCAGGCTCCGGTCACCCAGCGGCCGGATGCACAGCAGGAGGGTGATGACGACCGCCAGGTAGTTGTCGTTGAAGAAGCGGGCAAAGAAGGTGAAGGCGAGCAGCAGGGCCGAGTAGCCCGCCATCCAGCGAGCGGCCGTCGGCCACCGGAGGAAGGCCCGCGCCCCGATCCACAGCACCGGGATCATCGCCGCCAGCTGGAAGACTCCGAAAGGAAAGGCGTCGGTTCGGTGGGCAACGAGATGGGTCTGGAAAAGGAATTCGCCAAAACCGTAGCCGGCGATCGGATAGGCATCCGGGATGCCGCCGGCGGCGTACAGCACGGTGTCGGTCCAGAACGCCGACGGGTCGGCAAGGACAAACGGCGCCACGGTGGCCACCGGCACGATCGCGAGCGCCGCCACACTGAGCAGGACCTCGCGGATCGACCGGCTGTCGCGCCAGCGAAGGTAGAGCACCAGCAGCAGGAACGGCACCGCCACCCAGGCAAATGGCTTGAGCGCCGCGGCGACGCCCAGGGCGGCGGCGGCCAGCGTCGGGTGGCCGCGGGTGAGCAGGGCAAGACTCAGGAGCACCACCGCCAGGAACTCGATGTCGTTTCTGCCCGCCCACAGATACAGCGTGATCAGCGGGCTCAGGTAGACAGCGGTAAGCAGCATGACGCGACGTTCGGCGTGGACCGGAAGGGCGGCGATGGCGCCCAGGCCGAGACAGGCGAAGGCGATCAGGACGATGCGGTAATCGAAGGGCAGGCCCAGCGCACCGGTCACCAGCCGGAAGGGAACGCCTACCAGCACCGTCAGGGGGTAGTACGCCATGTGGTGGAGAGCCGGGTTGCCGCCCGGGGTCAGGTCCCAGGGGAAGCTGGCCATCGGCGTGCTCGACCAGTCCACCCCATAGATCGGCCGGCCCGCGAGCAGGCGGTCGATCGCCGATTCGACTTGCAGCAAGCCGTCGTGCTCCATCGTCAACCCCATGCGCGGCCGTTGCACGATGCCGGTCAGGGTGGGGCCGATCGCCACCAGCACGCCCAACGACCCGACGCACCAGAGTTTTAACCGCCAGTGGCCGGCGACCCGGACGACCAACGCGAGCAGCGCGACGTAGGCCACCGTCACACTCAAAGGCAACCACCAGCCGAAATGCCCCCGGAGCATCCACAGGACCAGCACCTGGAGACCACCGAGGACGCCAAGGTAGGCGGTCGGAGTCGTCAACCGGGCGGCCACCCGGGTCAGTGGACCCGCCGCTGGACCGCTCCGGCGTCGGGCGCCGGTCATGACGACGGTGTAACGCCCGGTGTGAGGAACCCCTTCTGCCGGCCGTTATAGCTGGGTCGTGTCGACCCGTCCCTCCGCGGCCCGGGCAACACCGGCGACGCCCACCGTCGGGAGAATCCGGCTGGCCTTCGTCGCCCAGGCCGGCCTGGTCGGGTCAGCCGCCGCGATCTATGCCATCGTTCTCAGCCAGGCCGGTCCAATGCACCAGGACCTCGGCGCCTACCTGGCTGCGGCGCGGGCCATCTGGCACGGGCAGCCGCTCTATTCGACATTCCTGCACCATCCCTTCCCTGACCCGACCCTGCGGCCGGCCTATATCTACCCGCCCGTTTTCGCGGTCCTGGTTGCCCCGCTCGGTCTGCTGTCCGACTTCGTTGCCGGCGTCGTCTGGTTGCTGATCGGGCAGGTGGCGTTGGCGGCGGCCCTGGTCATCGTCTTGCGTTCCTGCCGTCCGGCCTCCTGGGCCATCACCGCGGTGCTCTGCGCCACGCTGACCTTCTATCCGCTGTGGGTGGATGCCGCCCAGGGCCAGGCCAACCTGCTGGTCATGCTGCTCGTCACCATCGGGGTCGTCGGGATCGCGCAGGGCCGGCCTCGGGCCGCGGCCGCCCTCGGCGCGGCGGCGGCGTTGAAGCTGACCCCCGCCATCCTGCTGGTCTGGCTCCTGGTCGACCGCCGCGTTCGAGAAGGCGCCTGGATGGTGGCCGGCATGGCGGCCGTAACCGGCGTCGGCGCCCTGCTCCGCTTTCAAGACACCCTGGCGTTTTTCGGCCAGGTCGTGCCCGCCCTGGCATCGGGCACGGCGTATTACGCGAACCAGTCGCTCGCTGGGATCCTGCGCCGGGTCGTCACCCCGAACCCGTACACCCGGCCGTGGACCGTCTTCGGCTGGCCATTCCTGTTGCTGGCCGTGATCGCCATCGGCCTGACCGTCTGGTGGTTCTGGCGGACGCGCGGCCATTCATCGCTGGCTCGTTCGGCGGCCTTCATTCCGCTGCTGCCGCTGTTATCGGCGGTGACCTGGCCGCACCACCTCGTCATCCTGCTTCCCGTGATCTGGCTGAGCATCGTTGCGATTGCGGCCCGCGAGTGGCCGCTGGCGCCGACGCTGGTTCTGGCCGCGGTGCTGATCGTCTTCGACGTGGTCTCGCGCTGGCCGGTCAGGCCCGGCTTCAACCAGCCCGGGTTCAAGCTCGCCCAGACCGCCGATCCCGCCGTGTTCCTGGTCGCCAACTCGCTGTTCTTCGGGACCCTCATCCTGTTCCTGGCTTCGCCATGGCTGCTGCGCTCCCGCTGATTCGGCCGGTGCCGCCACCGTCGGCGCGGCCTCGGCACGCCCCGCGCTTCGCGCTGGTCTTCGCGATCGCGGTTGCCATCGCCTCGCTGGTTCCCTACCTGCTCGCCTACCTGTGGACGCCGCCCGGTCATCACTTCGCCGGTTTCTTCTTCATCGCCGACGACGCCACCACCTACCTGGCGAAGATGCGCCAGGGCGCGCAGGGATCCTGGTTGTGGAACGACCCCTACACCAGCGAGGCGCACGGCGGCGTCTTTCTGTTCGGCTTCTACCTGCTGTTCGGCCAGCTGGCGGGCCTGCTGCATCTGCCCCTCATCGCCGCCTATCACCTCGCCCGGGTGTCGGGAGCGATCGCGCTCGTGCTGTCGGCCGATCGGCTCTGCCGCCGCCTGCTCGCGCCCGAGCTTCGCCGGCTGGCGCTGGCGCTCGTGATCCTGGGATCTGGCGTCGGCGTCCTCGCCCAGGTCGCCGGCAATCCCTCCATCTTCGGCAGCAAGCTCGAGGCGCTCGACCTCCACCTCCCCGAGCTGAGCGGCTGGTACTCCATCCTGGCGATCCCGCATTTCGCCTGGGCCACCGCGCTGATCATCGTCGCGCTGCTCGGCCTGCTCGAGATCGCCGACCGGCCGCGCTGGCAGTCCCTGGCGGTGACGTCGATGGCGTTGATCGCGCTGACGGCCATCCATCCGCAGATGATCCCGGTGCTCGGCATCATCTGGTGCGCCTACCAGGCGGTGCTGGCCTGGTGGGGGCGGCGGCCGGGGTGGCGGGCGCTGGCGGCACAGACCGTTCCCTTCGTCGCCACCATTCCGCTGCTCGCCTACAACGCCTGGATCCTCTTTCGCGATCCAACCATCGCCGAGTGGGCGCGCCAGTGGCGACACCAGGCGCCCGGGCCACTCAGCCTGGGGCTGAGCCTCGGCCTGCCGCTGCTGCTGGGCATCGCGGGGATGGTACTCGCCTGGCGCCGCCGCGACCAGGGGCTGGCGCTGCTGATGGTCTGGCCGCCGCTGGTGTTCCTGTTGCTCTACCTGCCCAACGTCGCGAACATCCAGCGCCGCCTGCTGGATGCCCTCTACGTCCCGCTCGGCATCCTGGCGGCGGTCGGGCTGCAGGCGCTGGTCCACCGGTTCAACCCGGTCCAGGCTCGCCGCATCAAAGCCGCTCTGCTCACTGTCTGCTGCCTCTCATCGGCGATCGTGCTGGCCATCGCGCTGCGCTTCGCCTCGGGCGCGTTTGCTGAGGCGTACATCAGCAACGACGCCTGGCACGCGATGCAGTGGCTCTCGGCCCATCACCAGCCGGCAGACCGCGCCCTTTCCTCGCCGCAGGCCGGGCAGCTGCTGCCCGCCTGGTCGGGCGTCAGCGTCTACGTGGGGCACTACAGCGAGACGCTGAATTATTTCCAGAAGCTCCGCAACGAGGCCGCGGTGCTGCGGTCGGATGCCGCGGCGTCGACCGTGCGGTCGTTTCTTTCGGCCAATGGCGTCACCCTGCTCTACTGGGGGCCCGACGAGGCAGCCACCGGCTTCCAGCCCCAGCTCCAACCCTACCTCGAGCCGGTGCACCGGGATGGCAGCGTCACGATCTACCGGGTGCTGCCCTAGCGCCGCATCATCTATTACGGTCGAGCTAGGCCGACGCGCGTCGCTCGCCCGCTTTGTTGACGCCCGGGGTCGGGTGCGCGCGGACCCGATTCGGGATGGCGAGCAATTCGAGGAACATCGTGGCGGAGTGCCGGATCGGATGGACCCGGCTCTGCGGCGAGTTGATCCAGCGGGTCGGCACCTCGACGATCCGGTAGCCCGCCCGCTTCGCCCGGTAGAGCACCTCGACGTCGAAGCCGAAGCCGCGGGTCTGCAGCGAAGGAAAGACTCGCTCCGCGACTTCCGCCGTGAAGGCTTTGAAGCCGCACTGGGTGTCGGCGACGCCGCCGAAGACGAAGATCCGCACCAGCCGGTTGAAGATCTTCCCCATCGTCTCCCGGTACCAGGGCTGGTGCAGCTCGACCTGCGAATCGCGCAGCCCGCGGGAGGCGATCGCCACCCCCGCCCCGCCGCGGAGCGGCCGCAGCAGCTTTTCCAGGTCGTCGATGGGCACGCTGAGGTCGGCATCGCTGAAGACCCGGAAGCGACCGCGGGCGGCCGCCATGCCGAGTCGCACCGCAGCCCCCTTGCCGCCGTTGCGCTCGGCCGCGACCAGCCGCAGCTGGGGCCAGCGCGCCGCGCGCTGGCGAACGATCTCCGCGGTACCGTCCCGGCTCCCGTCGTCGACCACGATCACCTCGGCCGGGGTGCCGGTCGTGGCCAGATAACGCTCGACCCGGTCGAACGTCGCCGGCAGCCGGAGCGCCTCGTTGTACGCCGGAATGATGATCGAGATTTCCGGCGTCATGCGGCGTTCTCCACTTTGCGCATCTCGGCGCGGAAGGCGAACAACTCTCCGAACGCTCGCAGCACCACCCGCGGGTTGGCACCCGTCTGCTTCCCGGATCGGCGTGGGTAGTGATGCACCGGGACTTCCACCACCCGGGCGTGCATCTGGCGGGCCAGCACCAGCAGCTCGGTGTTGACCAGGGCGCCTTCGGCATGCAGCACCATGCCGGTGAGCAGGTCACGGCGGATCAGCTTGAAGGCGCAGTTCACGTCCCGGACCAGCCGGCCGAACAGCAGGCGGACCAGGGTGAAGAATGCCCAGGCATTGAGTCGGCGGGTCAAGGGATCGCGCCGGTGCCGGCGGTAGCCGGCCACGATGTCCGCCTCCGCCGCCCGCGCCAGCAGCAGGCCGATCTCCGCCGGGTCGAACTGGTTGTCGGCATCCATCAGGAAGACCCAGGGCAGGCGGGCCGCGTCGAATCCCGATCGGACGGCGGCACCATAGCCGCGATTGACCGGGTGGCGGACCACCCGAAGGTTGGAGTGCACCACCTTCAGCCGCTCCAGCACCGCCGGCGTGTCGTCGCGGCTGCCGTCGTCGACCACGATGATCTCGAAGCTGCGAGCCTGAGCGGCCAGCGCCTCGGCGGTGCGGCCGACCGCTTGCTTCAGGTTGGTGGCCTCGTTGAAGGCGGGCATGACGGCGCTGATGTCCATCGACGGCGCAACCCGTCTCATGGTTGGAAGCCTACTCGCGTGAACACCGTCGCCACCCCGTCCCGGGTCATCAGCCGCCAGCCGGGATCACGCTGCAGCAAACCGACCAGCGGATGGGCGCTGGGCACGACGATCGCATCGGGATTGGCCCGGGCGATCACGGCCGGCCAGCCCTCGGCCAGGTAGCTCACCTGGAGGTACTCGCTGAAGATCCGCGAGCCGTAGACCTCGACCCGGCCGTCGATGAAGACCCGTCCGCCGCCGGGGTACAGGCGCCAGACGAGGTAGCCGCCGTAGTCGTAGTAGTTGAAGATCCGCAGCGGCCGGCCGATTCGCTCCAGCGCCGCGGTCGATTCCACCGGCAGCACCACCCTGATGGCGGCCGCCTGGTTGGCGGGTTGCAGGTTGGGCAGCGCGCGGTAGCCCAGCATGCCGGCGCCGACCGCCAGCAGGAGGGCCAGGTTGATGGCGCCGAGCGCCACGCCCGGCCCGGCGGGCCGAGCCGGCGACCAGCGGAATGCCGCCGCGCTCATCGACCGCTGGGCCACCGGCGCCAGTTCGCCCGCGAGCTCGAGCAGCGCCTGGGCGCAGCGGCCGGCCAGCGGCGCGGCGCCCAGGATGAAGAGCGGCACGTTCCGTTGGGAGGCCAGCCCCAGGTAGAGCAGGGCGAAGGCCAGCAGCCATTCACTCGTCCGGGCGGTCACCCGGCGGGTCGCCAGCCCGGCAAGCAGCAGGAAGAGAAAGACCTCGAGCATCAGCCCCGCGGTGGAGTGGAAATCCGGCGAGGCCCACTCCTGGATGTTGTTCTGGATCAAGGGCGAGGTCAGGGTGCCCAATGGGAAGAGGACCGTCTGGATGCCAAAGGGGTTGACGAGGGCGAGCGCTGTGGCGGCGGCGACCGCCAGGCCCAATGCGCGGATCCGCCGCAGCGGCATCGGGGCGGCGCGGTGAAGCCAGGCGTCGAGGCCTTCGCCGGCGACGAACAACAGGCTGATGATCACGCCGACCAGGAAACCCGAGTGCAGGTTGGCCCAGAGCCAGATGAAGGGCGGGAGCATCCACGCCCGCAGGTGACGGTCGCGATAGCGGGCCAGCCCGACCAGCAGCACGCCGGTGAAGAGCAGGTTGAGCAATTGCGGGCGCGCCCCCCAGGCGGTCGAACCGGCGAGCGCCCCGACGAGCGTGAGCCCCACCGCGGCGCTCGGGTTAAGGCCGGTCCGCCGGAGCAGGTGATAGAGGCAGAGCGCGGCCCCCGTCACCGCGAGGGCCGCGATCGCGACCAGCAGCGGCAGGCCGCCGAGCTGGTAGAGGCCGTACATGCCGAGATCGGCGAGCCACTCATGCATCACCCACGGTTGGCCGGCGGCGCTGAACGAATAGACGTCGACGTGCGGAATCGACGCCGTGGTCAGGATCAGCCGCCCGTTGGCGAGATGCCACCAGAGGTCGGGATCGAGCGGCGGGACTGCGGCGAGGCTGAAGATCGCCACGAACAGCAGGCCGCGCAGCACCAGGGCACTGGTCAACCGGCGCAGCAAGCCGGCCAGGGCAGGCATCATCGTTGTAACGGCCGGGTCACGGACATCCTTCGTGGGTGGTTAGCGAGGCTCGCGTAAGACGCGCAGCACGAAGCGCGGCAGGGCCAGCATCCGCCGCCAGCGCCACGGCTCCCGGCCCAGCCGGTGCAGCCACTCGAGCCCGTGCTCACGCATCCAGGGCGGCGCCCGCCGCGACCGCCCGGAGATGAAGTCGAAGGCACCCCCCACGCCCATGCCGACGATCGCGCCGGAGCCGGCCAGGTTGCGCGCCAGCCAGGCTTCCTCGGCGGCGGCGCCGTAGGCGAGGAAGAGCAGCTGGGCGCCACTCGAGCGAATCGCCTGGGTGATCCCCGCATCGTTGAACCGGTCGGGCGACCCCGCGTCGGTCCCGGCAAGCTGAAAGCCGGGGAATCGCTCCCGCAACGCCGCGCCCGCTGCCTCGGCGACCCCCGGCGCGCCGCCGAGGAAAAAGAATCGCCAGCCCTCGCTTCCGCCCCGCGCGGCCAGCGATTGGAGCAGGTCAACCCCGGCCACCCGGCCGGGCAGAGGATGGCGGATCCGGCGGGCCGCCCACAGCACGCCGGCGCCGTCGGCCAGCGCCAGGTCCGCGCGCGCAAGCACGGCGGCAAACTCCGGATCGCGGGCGGCCCGCATGATCCGTTCGGGGTTCACGCTGATGATCAATCGCGGCCGACGTTCCGCGATCGCCCGGGTCACCCAGTCCACCGCCTCGGCTTCTGTCATCGGGTCGATCGGGACCCCGAGGAGGGTGAAACGGGTCACGCCGCGAGTGCCTGCCGGTAGACCTCCGCGGTCTCGCGCCCCAGGCGCTCGACACTGAACGCCGTCGATCGTTTCAGCCCGGCCTCGCGCAGCCGGCGCTGCTCGTTGTCGAATCGAAGGAGTCGCTCTATCGCCTGGGTGAGTTCTTCCACGCTTTCGGTGCGGAGCACCACGCCGGCCTGGTCGACCAGTTCGACCAGCGCGTCCGCCGACGACACGATCACCGGCGCTCCGCACGACATCGCTTCCAGAACCGGGAGGCCAAAGCCCTCGTAACGCGAGGGATAGCTGAAGACGGCGGCGCCGCTATAGATCGCGGGCAGGACGTCTCGCGGCACGTAGTCGAGCGCGATCACATGTCCGCGTGGTCCGGGCAGCCGCAGCTGTCGGGCGAGACGTTCGGCCCCGCGGTTGACGCGGCCCACGAAGACGAGCGCCGAATCGTCGGCCAGGTCGGGAGGCAGCAGCTCGTAGGCCGAGCGCAGCCGTGGCAGGTCCTTGCGCGGGTCGACGGTGCCGACATAGAGGACGTAGCGCTCGGGAAGACCGTACTGCTTGCGGACAGTCGCGATCTCTTCCGCCGGTCGCGGCGTGAAGATGGCGTCGGCGCAGAGGGGGACATAGCTGACCCGCTCCGGCGCGATATGGTACAGGTCGATGACCTGGCGGCAGACCGCTTTCGAGGAGACCATCACCCGGCGTGCCCGGCGAATACTCGGCGGGCCAAGGGTCCCGAAGTACCAGCGGGCCCGTGGATGCATGTCTTCGGGACGAGCCCGATAGGCGAGGTCGGGCACGGTCAGCACCAGCGGTGCGGCATTGAGCAGCGGCGCCACCCCGAGCACCGAATGCAGCAGGCGCAGCGATTGAGGATAGGCGCCAAACCGCCAGGGCAGCGACCATTGTTCGCGGCCAAGCCGCAAGCCACGCGGCACCTTCGCGAAGGGCACCAGCCGATGACCGCGGGCCGCGTCGCCCAGTTCGGACATTACGTCGGCGGGAACGAGCACGTCAACCGAGACGCCGACCGCGCGCAAGCCGCGCAGGATATGCAGCGCGTGATGCTCGAGGCCGGTGAAGGGTTGCGCCGCAAACAGCAGATCGACCGCAATCCCTTCGGCGGCGACATTCGACACGTCGCGGATGCTAGCGGAACCCTAGGGCCTCGGGCCGCGTGATCATCGGCATCGACGGGACGCCGGCGGTGCGGCGCGTGGCGACCGGAACCGAGATCTATGCCAGGAGCATCATCGAGGCGCTGGCCAGATTGAGGGGCGAGCGCACGATGCGCGTCTTCGCCAACGCCGTCGAGCGGCCGTTATGGCTGGCGCCTGGCGTGGAATGGCGTGGCATCCCCTTTCCGCGCTTGTGGACCCACTGGCGGCTGCGACAGGCGCTGCGACGCGAACGCCCCGACGTGACGTTTATTCCCAGCCACGTACTGCCGGTCGCGCTGGGGCTACGTGCAGTCGTCACCATCCACGACCTCGGACACCGGCGGGAGCCGCGATCCTACACCCACGCGGCGCGCTGGTACCTGGAAGCCACGACCCGCTACGCCGCCCGCCGGGCGAGTCGGTTGATCGCCGTGTCGCAATCGACCGCGGACGACCTGGCTCGCTACTACGGGGTGCCGGGCGGGCGCATCGCGGTGGTGCATTCTGGGATCGGTCCCCGGTTCAACCCCCAGAGCCCTCGCACCGTGCAGGAGGTTACCCATCGTCTTGGCATTTCCGGCCCCTACTTTCTCTACGTCGGGCGCAACCACCCGCGAAAGAATCTGCCGATGTTGCGACGCGCCTTCGACGACGCGCGGCGGCGCGGACTGGAGGCGACGCTGGTGCTGGCCGGACCTGGTCACGATCCGGCCTCGAGCGATCCGGTGCGGGTGCTGCCGTACATACCGGACGGCGAGCTGCCGGCGCTCTACGCGGGCGCGCTGGCCCTGACGCTGCCCTCGCGGTTCGAAGGTTTTGGCTTTCCGGCGCTGGAGGCGATGGGCTGCGGCACGGCGGTGATCGCCTCGACCGCCGGCGCGCTCCCCGAAATTGTTGGCACCGCCGGGATTCTGCTGAGCCCCGATGATGCCGGCGCCTGGAGCCAGGCCCTGCTCGAGCTGGCCGGCGACCCCGCGCTGCAGCGCCGGCTGATCGCAGCCGGCAGTGCGCGCGCCGCCACGTTTACCTGGGAGGCCGCGGCCGAGAAGACCTGGCGGGTGCTCGAAGCCGTCGCCCGGCAGGGTCAGCCGGCGACCGCGGCGTAAACCTCGCGGTGCGCGGCGGCGCTCGCCGACCAGGTGAAGAGGGACGCCCGGGCTCGGCCGGCAGCGACCTGACGCTCGCGCAGCTCGGGGTCCTGCAGGATTCGCCGCAGATTCTCGGCCACCGCCGCGACGTCCTCGGGATCGCAGAGCAGGGCCGCATCACCGGCCACCTCCGGGATGGCTCCCGCGGTCGACGCGATCACCGGCGTCCCGGCCGCGAACGCCTCCAGCACCGGCAGCCCGAAGCCCTCGTCCAGTGATGGAAAAACGACCGCCTCGGCCAGCTGGTACAGAGCGGGCAGTTCCGCCAGCTGGGCGTAACCGACGAACCGCACCCAGGCGGCAAGGTCCAGCTCGCGAACGGCCTCGACCACCGGGTCGTAGTTCCAGCCGAAGCCGCCGACGACCACCAGGGGGATCCGCTGCCCGGCGGGGATGCGGGCGAGGGCGCGCAGCGTCGTGACATAGTTCTTGCGCGGCTGGACCGTGCCCACCTGCATCAGGTAGCGCTCCGGCAGCCCGTAGCGGGTCTTGACCGCATCGCGCACCGCCGGTGACACCGGCAGCGCGAACTCCGTCTCCACACCATGCGGGATGACCCGGCATCGGTGCGGCGCCGCGCCGAAGCGGCGGACCACGGCCCGCATGGTCGCCGCCGATGGGCAGATGATCATCCGCGCGCCCCTGATCGACCGCGGCACGATCACCCGGGTGGCGAACCACTGGCCCGCCGGAAACCATTCCGGGTGGTCGTAGATCGCGAGGTCGTGGATCGTCACCACCCCGGGCAGCCCGGGGTGGAGCAGCGGCAGCGAGTTCGCCGGTCCATGAACCAGCTGCGCGCCATCGCGGCGCATCGCCAGCGGCGTGAGCAGCTGGGGCCCGATAACACGCAAGCCCCCAGCTCGGTACGTGAGCAGACGGACGTCGGCTCCCGAGTTGAACCGGGTGACCAGCGCCTCGATGTACCGGCCCACGCCGGTCGCGGCGTCACCGTCGAGCGCCCGCGTATCGAGCGCGACTCGCAGGGCGCTCGAAGAACGCCTCAAACGCTCGCCTGGCACTAAAGCGCCGCTCGCGTGGGCCGGCAGGCCCGACTCAGGCGTAGGTATCGACCCGAGCCTGTTTGCTGAACGCCTCCATCACCTGCCGGGCGGGTAGCTTCTCGAAGTCGTCGACGTGCAGGGTCACGACCCGCTCCCCCATCGGCGGGATGTCGGGTGGGCGGACGATCGCCGCCACCGATACGCGGGCGGCGGCCGCCACGTGGAGGGCGTCCCCGTCGTGGCCGACCACCCCCAGGCTGAGCTCGCTGATCACCGCCACCTCCTCCACGGTCAGGTCGCCCATATTGATGACGATGGTCGGCTTGGCGATGCCCGCCCTGGTCTCGCGCATTTGGGCCGCGTCGCCCGCGCCACTGAGCAGGATGATGCGCTCCGCGGTCGATTGATTGGCCACCACCGCGAACCGCTCGGCCGGCCAGATCGGACCAGAGCGCTGACGCGACCAGTTGCCGCCGCCTGGAATCAGGACCAGCGGTCGGCGCCCACCGCCGACGAACGCCGGCCAGCGTGCCATCGCCTGGTTGCGGACCGCATCGGGGGGCTGCAGGCGCGGCGGCTCGCCGGGCGCGAGCACCGGGCGCTGGCTGGCGGCGGCGGCCAGGCGCCAGTTCGCTTCGACCGGGTGCAACCGGCGGGCGCGGACGTGCACGGTCGCCGCCCAGTCATTGACACCGGCCACCAGGAGGCGGCGCGGAATCCCACTGAAGTAGGCCAGCGCTACGTGCGTGAACCTCGCCGGGAACGGCACGACGATGGTGCCGATCGGACTGGTCCGCAACCGCTGGAAGACGCGGAACAGTTCGCGGGGAGAGTCGTCGAAGACCAGGGCACGGCCCACCGAGGGCAGCCCCAGCAGGGTGCCGACCGCGTCGGGGGAGGCGAAGACGGTCGCGCCCTCGCAGGCCCGCAACAGCGGCTGCGCCATCAGCGCCTCGCGGACGCCACCTCCAAGGAGGATGGCGACCTGGCTCGCGGGGCGGGCTTCGGTGCTCATGTGATGTAGTGCTGCCCCCGTCGAATCACCTGCAGATTGTCGAGCGCCATCCCCGTCCCCACGGCCACGCAGCTCTGCGGGTCTCGCGCCACCCGCACCGGGATGCCGGCGCGGGCGGCCAGGTATTCGGCGATGCCACGCAGCTGGGCGCCACCTCCGGTCAGCACCGCGCCGTTGCGCTGGACCGCGGCGCGCCGCGCGTCGGGAACCTGGGCCAGCAGCCGCTGCAGGCTCGCCGCGATAGTGGCCAACGGCTCCTGGATCGCCTGTTGCACCTCCGCGGCCGTGACGCGCAAGGGATGAGTCGCTCCCTCGCCCGCCGCCACGTCGAGCCAGGTCGCAGCGGCGGACGGCGTGGCGGATCCAATTTCCAGCTTGAGCCGCTCGGCCTCGCCCGGCCCCAGCGTCTGTCGGTGGCGCCGGTCGAGGGCCGCCTCGATGGCTCGGTCGAGGGCATCGCCGCCGATCCGGATGGAATCGATCGCCAGCATCTCGCCATGCGCGATGGCCGCCAGGTCGGTGGAGCCGGCGCCCAGGTTCACGACCAGGATGCCGTCCGTGGTGGCCACCGAGACGCGCGCGCCGATGGCGGCCGCCATCGGCTTGTCGATCAAATAGGCCGTCTTGGCGCCGGCCTGCATGGTCGCCTCCAGGACGGTTCGGCGCTCGACGCCGGTGACCATCGGCGCCACCGAGAGCATCACGTCCGGCCGAAAGATCCGCTGCCGGCCGACGATCCGGCCGATCAGATGCTGGAGCATGACGCCCGCGGCGTTGTAATCCACGCCGTCACCGGCGAGGACCGGCCGAATGGCGCGGGTCTTGCCGCCGCGGCCAAGCAATTCCGAGGCCGCCCGACCCACCGCCAGCACCCGCGCGCCTTTTTCGTCGGTCGCCATCAGGGCGGGCTCGTTGAGGACCACGCCTTCGCCTTTGACGTAGACCAGCACGGTCGAGGTCCCCAGGTCGATGCCAATTTTCTTTGTAAGCACGCCGCCCTCAATCCCCCACGACCCGGGAGAGATCGGGACGAACGTCGGTCTGGCCCTCGACCCGGGTGATGTGGGCGCCCAGATGTTCGAGCTTGATGACGATGTCCTGGTAGCCCCGGTCCAGGTGATAGATGTTGTCGAGCGTCGTCGTCCCACTCGCGCAGAGGGCCGCAACGACCAGCGCCGCGCCGGATCGGATGTCGGGCACGGTGACGGTTCCGCCGTGGAGCCGGCTGGGCCCGGAGACGATGGCGCTGCGGCCCTCGACCTCGATCTCTGCCCCCAGCTTGCGCAGCTCGGGCACATGCTGGAAGCGATTCTCGAAGACCGCCTCCGACACGTGCGTCCGTCCGTCTGCCTGGGTCATCAGGCTGACCCAGGGGGCCTGCAGGTCCGTCGGAAAGCCCGGATGCGGCCAGGTCGTGACGTCCACGGATTGCACCTGCGTGTTGCCCTGCACCCAGAGACTGTGGGTCTGATCCTCCACCTCGACGCCCGCGGCCCGCAGCTTGAGGATCAGGGCGCGAAGGTCCGCGGTCACCACGTCTTCGAGCACCGCCTCACCACCGGTCGCCGCGATGGCGATCGCGTAGGTTCCGGCCTCGATGTTGTCAGGGATGACGCGATGGGTCGCGCCGCTCAGCTCGGGCACGCCCTCGATCTGCAGCACGTCGGTGCCGATCCCCTGGATGCGGGCCCCCATCTTGCCCAGAAAAAATGCCAGGTCGACGACGTGCGGCTCGCGGGCGGCGTTGTGAATGGTGGTGATGCCGTCCGCGGTGGCGGCGGCCATCATCAGGTTCTCGGTGCCGGTCACGGTCGGCATGTCCAGGTGGATGGTCGCCCCCTTCAGCCGGTCGGCGCGAGCGACATACTCGTGGCCCTCGAGCTCGACGCGAGCGCCCATCAGGCGGAGGCCGACGATGTGCTGTTCCACGCGCCGCATCCCGATGTCGTCGCCGCCGGGTTTGGCCACCCGGGCCTCACCGCGGCGGGCCAGCAGCGGCCCCATCAACAGGAAGGAGGCGCGCATCCGGTTGGCCATGGCGGCCAGCACCTCGCTCCGCGCCAGTCGCTCGGCGCTCACCTGGAGCTGCTGCGGATCGAGCCAGCGAGTGTGTACCCCCATGGCCTCGAGCAACCGGGTCATCGTGGTCACGTCCTCGATCCGGGGAACGTTCTTGATCCGGCACTCTTCCTCGGTCAGCAGGCAGGCTGCCAGGATCGGAAGCACCGCGTTTTTGGAACCGCTGATAGGCACACGCCCGACCAAGCGGGTCCCCCCCTCGATCAGGAGTTGCGCCACTGACCCCCTAGGGTAACAGCCTGAACCGCTCCCGGCCGTGAGGTGCAGCTATCAGATTTGAATTGAATCTACACTCGCCGGCGGCGGCGGAGTTCGGCCAGCCGGAGCCGGGCTTCAGCCCGGGCCAGCGCGGTCGTCGCGGCGGCCTGGTCGGCATCGGAAAGCTTCTGTTGCAGCAAGCTCTCGGCGCGACGGCGGGCTTCCTCGGCGCGGGCCTCATCGATGTCGTCGGCCCGCTCCGCGGAGTCCGCCAGGACGGTGACCTGGTCCGGCCGCACTTCCAGGAATCCGCCCGAAACGAAGAAGAACTGCTCCTCGCCGTCGTTGCGAACTTTCACCGAGCCGGGGGCCAGCGGCGTCAGCAGCGGGATGTGCCGCGGAAGGACACCAAGCTCACCCTCCGAACCGGGCGCGACCACGAAATCCGCGTCGCCTTTGTACCGCCGGCCCTCGACCGTCACGATGTCGACGTGCAGCTTGTCCGCCATGTCCTACTTCTGCGCCTGGCCGGCCTTTGACTCCGCTTTCGGCTCGGCCTTTGACTCCGCTTTCGGCTCGGCCTTTGACTCCGCTTTCGGCTCGGCTTTTGACTCCGCTTTCGCCTGCGCTTTCGCAGGCTTTGCTTCCTCCTGACGTCCGCCCTCGCCTTTGGCCGCTTCGACGGCTTCATCGATGGTGCCGACCATGTAGAAGGCTTGCTCCGGCAGGTCGTCGTGCTTTCCGTCGAGGATTTCGCCGAAGCCGCGGATGGTCTCCTTCAAAGGCACGTACTTTCCGGGCCGGTTGGTAAACACCTCGGCGACGAAGAACGGCTGCGACAGGAAGCGCTCGATCTTTCGGGCCCGGGCCACCAGTAGCTTGTCATCCTCGGAGAGCTCGTCCATGCCGAGGATGGCGATGATGTCCTGCAGCTCCTTGTTGCGTTGCAACACCTGCTGCACGCCGCGCGCCACCCGGTAATGCTCCTCGCCGACGATCTCCGGGGTGAGGAAGCGGGAGAACGAATCGAGCGGATCGACCGCCGGGTAGATGCCGCGCTCGACGATGGCGCGCGACAGGCTGACGGTGGCGCCCAGGTGGGCGAACGTGGTCGTGATCGCCGGGTCGGTGTAGTCGTCGGCCGGGACGAAGACCGCCTGCACGGAGGTGATCGACCCCTTCTTGGTCGAGGTGATGCGCTCCTCGAGGTCGCCCATCTCGGTAGCCAGTGTCGGCTGGTAACCGACCGCGGACGGGATCCGGCCGAGCAGGGCCGACACCTCGCTGCCCGCCAGCATGTAGCGGAAGACGTTGTCGATGAAGAGCAGCACGTCCTGGCCGAACTCGTCGCGGAAATATTCGGCGAGGGTGAGCCCGGTGAGGCCCACCCGGGCGCGCGCCCCCGGCGGCTCGTTCATCTGGCCGAACACAAGCGCCGTCTTGTCGATGACGCCCGACTCGTTCATTTCCAGCCACAGGCTGTTGCCTTCACGGGTGCGCTCGCCGACGCCGGCGAAGACGCTGAACCCGCCGTGCTCCTGCGCGATATTGCGGATCAGCTCCATCACGATGACGGTCTTGCCCACTCCCGCGCCGCCGAACAGCCCGATCTTGCTCCCCTTGGCGAAGGTGGTGACGAGGTCGATGACCTTGATGCCGGTCTCGAGGACGGTGGTATCCGTCACCTGCTCGCTGACCGGCGGCGCCACTCGGTGGATTGGCAGCCGGACATCCGACTTGAGCTCGCCTTTGCCGTCGATCGGGTCGCCGATAACGCTCATCATCCGGCCCAGCGTGCCCTTGCCGACCGGAACCGTGATCGGCGCACCGGTGTCCTTGACTTCATGGCCCCGGACGAGGCCGTCGGTTGAGGCCATCGCGATGGTACGCACGATATTGTTGCCGCGGTGCTGCTGCACCTCGAGCACCAGCCGACCGGCCTTGCCCCGGTCGATCTCGAGCGCGTTGTAGATCTCGGGCAGGTCCTCACTGTCGAACGCCACGTCGACCACCGGGCCGATAATCTGGTCGACCCGGCCGACCCGGCCCTTTTTCCCCTTCTCGTCCTTCTTCTTTGCTTTCTCCGCGATGGCCATGCATACCTCCTAGCCGGCGGCCAGCGCCTCGGCGCCACCAACGATTTCGCTGAGTTCCTTGGTAATCGTCGCCTGCCGCACCTTGTTTCGCAGCATCGTCAGATCATCGATCAGTTCGCCGGCGTTGTCCGTCGCGTTCCGCATGGCGATCGTCTGCGCCGCGTAAAAGCTTGCCAGGTTGTCGAGCACGGCGGCGTAGACCTGCGCCTCGACGTATCGCGGCAGCAGTCGCGCCAGCACCTCTTCGGGCTCTGGCTCGTACAGGTAGTCGACCCGCATCCCCTCTTTGCGCTCGGGGACCTGGACCGGGATCAAGATCGAGACGGTCGGAACCAGCCTGGCGACAGAGACGAAATGGGTGTGCACCAGCGCGACCTGGTCGACGTTCCCGGCGAGGAACTCGTCTCTTGCAACTGTGACTGCGGGTAGGATGTCCTTCAATTCGGGCCGGTCACCCGTTTGCGAGACCTCGGCGATGATCGGCACCCCCAGCCGGCGGAAGTAATCGCGACCCTTGCGGCCGATGGTGTCGAGCACGGTCTCCTCACCCTGCCGGACGTAGGTCAGCGCTACCCGGATGGCGTTGACGTTGAGTCCGCCCGCCAGCCCGCGATCCGCCGTGACCAGGATCAGCAACCGTTTTTTGATCGGCCGCTCGGTCAGGAACGGATGCGACGACCCGGTACTGCGACTGGCCACCTCGGTGAGCACCTCGGCCATTCGGTCCGCGTAGGGGCGGGCGGCTTCGGCCCGGGCCTGCACCCGCCGCAGTTTGGATGCGGCGACGGCCTGCATGGCTCGCGTGATCTGTTGCGTGTTCTTCAGGCTGGCGATGCGGCGGCGGATCTCGGCGAGAGTGGCCAGGCTATGTCTCCTTGACGGTTTCCCGTTCGGTCGCGCGCCGGGCCGATTGCAGCTGACCGCCCCTGGGGGCGGCCGCTTCGGCTTTCGCGCCGGGGCGCTCGGGCTTCTGCATCAGCGGGCTCGACTTCTTGAACTCGTCGATCGCCGCCCGCAGCGCCTTTTCCGTCTGCTCCGAGACCGCCTTGTCTTTCGCGATGCTTTTCTCGATGTCCGGGTGCGAGTCGCTCAGGAAGCGAAGCAGCTCCTTCTGGAAGGCCTGGACCTGTTCGACGTCGATGTCATCCAGGTAGCCGTTGGTGCCGGCGAAGAGCACGATCACCTGCTGGGCGACGGGCATCGGCTCGTACTGATTCTGCTTGAGCAACTCGGTCATCCGCTTGCCGCGTTCCAGTTGGTCCTTGGTGCGCTTGTCGAGGTCCGAGGCAAACTGGGCGAAGGCCGCCAGCTCCCGATACTGGGTGAGGTCGAGGCGCAACCGGCCGGCGACCTGCCGGATCGCCTTGATCTGCGCGGCGCCACCCACGCGGGAGACCGAGAGCCCGGTCGAGATGGCGGGCCGGATGCCGGCGTAGAAGAGATCGGTCAGCAGGTAGATCTGGCCATCGGTGATCGAGATCACGTTGGTCGGGATGTAGGCGGAGATGTCGCCCGCCAGGGTCTCGATGATGGGCAGCGCCGTGAGCGAGCCGCCGCCGTTATCTTTGTTCATTCGGGCTGCCCGTTCGAGCAGGCGGGAATGAAGGTAGAACACATCGCCCGGGTAGGCTTCCCGTCCCGGCGGCCGCCGCAACAGCAGGGAGATTTGACGGTACGCCCAGGCGTGTTTGGAGAGGTCGTCGTAGACGAGCAGCGCGTCCTTGCCCTGGTCCATGAAGTACTCGCCCATCGAGCAACCGGCATAGGGGGCGATGTACCACAGGGGAGCGGGCTCGCTGGCGGTGGCCGAGACGATGATCGTGTACTCCATCGCGCCGCGCGCCTCGAGCACCGCGGCGACCTGGGCGACGGTGGCGGCGCGCTGTCCGATGGCGACGTAGATGCAGATGACGCCCTGACCCTTCTGGTTGATGATCGTATCCAGCGCGATCGCGGTCTTGCCGGTCTGCCGATCGCCGATGATCAGCTCGCGCTGGCCGCGCCCGATCGGGATCATCGCGTCGATGGCCTTGATCCCGGTCTGGAGCGGCGTATCGACCGGCTGGCGGGTGATCACTCCCGGCGCCACCTTCTCGATCGGTGCGAACTCCTTCGTTTCGATCGGGCCCTTGCCGTCGATCGGCTCCCCCAGCGCGTTCACGACCCGGCCGACGAGGGCCTCGCCCACCGGGACCTGAATGATCTTGCCGGTGGTGCGGACCTGGTCGCCTTCCTTGATGCCCTCATAGGGTCCGAGGATGACGGCGCCGACCGAGTCCTCCTCGAGGTTGAGGGCGATGCCGCTGATCCCGCCCTTGAACTCGAGCAGCTCGAGCGCCTGCGCCCCCTGTAGACCGTAGATTTGCGCGATCCCGTCGCCGATCTCGGTGACGATGCCCACGTCCGCGGCCAGGATCGGCACGTCGAACTCCTTGATCCGCCGCTTGATCAGGCTGCTGATTTCGTCTGAACTGATGCCCATGTGATTCGCCCTCCTATCCTGTAAGCCGCTGGCGCAGCCGATCCAGCTGGGTGCGCACGCTGCCGTCGATGAGCCGGTCCCCGATCTGGACGGTCGCCCCGGCGACCAACTCCGGATCATGTCGGTACTCCATCCGGACTTTTTTACCCAGTCGATCGGCGAGCGCTCGCTCGTATCGCTGCCGTTCTGAATCGTCGAGCTCGACCGCCGTGCTGAGGGCCACATTCACGATACCGGCCGCCTCGTCGGCCATCCGCTCGAACTCTCGCCGGATGGCGGGCATCTCCGAAGTCCGGCGGTGCTCGATCAGCAGACGCAACAGGTTTTGCGTTTCCGGTCGCAGCTCCGGCGCCAGCCGCTGGGCCAGCTCCATCCGGCGCGGGGTCGTCACGGCCGGGTTGGCGAACGCCGCCCGCAACACGTCATCCTGGAGCAGCGCGTCGAGCTGGGTGAGCTCGCGACGCCAGCCATCGAGGTCGCCTTCGGCCTCGGCCAGCTGGAAAATTCCCTGCGCGTAGCGGCGCGCGACGTTACTCCGTGGCACTGGGCTCCTTCTCCACCTGCTCGATGGTGGCTTCGATCAGCTTGCGATGCCGTTCACCGTCCAGGCTCTCGCCGACGATCCGCCGTACCGCCTCGGTGACGAGGTCCGCCATCTGCAACCGGATCGCCTGGATCGCCCGCTGCCGCTCAGCGTCGATGTCCCGGCTGGCCGCCTCGATGATGCGGCGGGCCTCTTCGCGGGCCTTTTCCTGGGCCTCCTGCTGAATCCGTTCGGCGGCCCGGTTCGCCTGCTCGATGATCTGCCCGGCCTGCACCCGCGCCTTGGTGATCTCCTCCTGGGCCGCGTTGAGCCGCGCCTCCGCATCCTGGCGCGCCTTTTCGGCTTGCTCCAGCTGCTGCTTGATTTGGTTCTGGCGGGCTTCCGCGGCCCTGACGATCGGTGGGTAGACCCACCTCGCCAGCACCCCCAGCATCAGCAGGAAGGCGATGATCTCGGCGATCAGGGTGCCGTTGATGTCCAGCAGCCCGGCGTCGAGGGGGACGACCGGGAAATGCAATTACTTCACCCCGCTAGCCACGGCGGTGATGAAGTAGAAGCCGAGCGCCAGGTTGATGAAGTACATGGCCTCCACCAGGCCGATGATCAGGAACATGATGATCTGCAGCCGGGCCTGAGCCTCCGGCTGCCGAGCCGTACCCTGGATGGTGGCGTTGCCGGCCAGGCCGTCGCCGACGGCGGCCCCGATCGCGCCACCCCCCAGCGCAATGCCGGCGGCGATGAGCGCTCCCGCAAGGACGATCGCGTGATTCATGACCTTACCCTCCTGTTTCTACGGCTGCCGGGGCTGGGCGTGGATGCGTGCCATGCCCCTCTTCTTCGAGACCTTCGCGCGCCATACCGAAATAGATGATGGTGAGCAGGGTGAAGATAAACGCCTGGATGCTGCCGACGAAGAAGATGTCGAACGCCTTCCAGAGGATCAGCAAACCCTCAACGGTCGGGGTCAGCACCACCCCGAAGGCGCTGCCCGGCAAACCCGTCGGCACCAGGCTCGCCACATAGCTGATCAGCAAGCCGAGCAGGTAGACCATCAGCGTGCCGGCAAAGATGTTGCCGAACAGCCGCAGCGAGAGCGTCACCGGCTTGACGACCTCCTCGATGACGTTGAGCGGGATGAACAGGATCCGAATTGGCAGCGCCATCTCGAACGGCTTGGTGAAGCGCCGAAAATACCCGCCCACCCCAAGCACCCGAAGGCTGTAGGCCTGGACCACGATGATGACGACCAGGGCCATCGCCAGGGTCTGGTTGAGGTCGGCGTTGGCGGGATGGACCGGCCCGGCCAGGGGAAAGAAGTCCAGCCAGTTCGCGACCAGGATGTAAAAGCCGATCGTCATCGCCAGCGGCACGATGAAGCCGCCGCCTTCGCCCACCGACTCTCGGATCAGCCCCCGGACATAGTCGATCAGGAACTCGAACAGCATTTGTAGCTTGCCCGGCACCCCGTGGCTCAAGCGATAGGCGACCAGGAAGCCGACGATGAGCGTGATCACGATGGCGACCGCGCTGGAGATCAGGCTGTCGTAGTTGAAGGTGCAATACCAGGAACTGCACACGCTGACGGTCGGATGGGTGCCGGGTGGGACTTCAGCCAGGAAGATCACCGGGCCAGCGCCTCCCGCACCGCGAAACCGGCGAGCACCAGCTGGGCGACGGCGATCCCACCCACCACCAGCCAGACCTGCGACAGACCGATCAGCAATCCGATGCCCAGTCCGAGCCCGGTCAGGACCAGCAGCCGGACGAGGCTCAGGGCCGTAAAGCCCACCCCCAGCGCGAGCGAGCGCTGGACCAGCAGGCCGTTGGCGCTGCCGACCAGGAGACCGATCGCCAGCGCCACGCCATTTCTTCCCTGTCCGGTGGCGAACCCGAAGGCCAGCACCGCGGCCGCAACCACCGTCGAGACCGCCATGGTGCTCCGAAGCAGCCGGCGGTTCACAGGTATCGTTTGAACCTCGTGTAGACGACGGCGCCGCCGGCGATGATCCCGATCACGAGGCCGAGGAACAGCAGCAGCGGCGCGGTATGGGTCACGTTGTCGAGCACCGCCCCGACCAGCAGCGGCAGGATGACGGCGGCGGCCAGGAACACGCCCAGACCCGCCAGCTCGCCGCCCGACGGGGCGCGACCGCGCGGTGCCGCTGTCGCGTGACTAGGATGATCCATGCCAGGCTCCTCGCGCTTATCCGTCGGGGCCATGATTGCCTCCGGGATGGGGCCTCAACGAGTTCAGCTTAACAGGGGCTGAATTCAACTCGCTATCAGGTGCGCCCCCTAAGGAAGCTCAACCGCGGCTGATTCGCTGGAAGCGGCGGATCATGATGATGGCGATCCCCAACAGCATCAACAGGATCGCCCCCAGCAGCACCTTTTTGTGGCCGTAGATGGCCAGCCCTAACGCCGCGAAGATGGCGGTGCCAAAGTAGAAGACCAGCGCGGTCTCGCGCGGGCTCAGCCCGAAGTCGAGCAGCCGGTGGTGCAGGTGCCCGGTATCCGGCGTGGCGATCGACCGCCCGCGCATCCGCCGCCGCACGATCGCCCAGCCGGTGTCGATGATCGGGATCGCCAGGGCCAGCAGGGGGACGATCAAGGCGAAGACGACGGCGCCCTTCGCCACCGAGAGGACCGAGAGCGCCGCCAGGGTGAAGCCCAGGAAGTTGCTGCCGCTGTCTCCCATGAAGACCCGCGCCGGGTGCCAGTTGAAGAAAAGAAAGCCGATGCAGGCGCCGATCAAGGCGCCGGACAGGATGACGATGTCGGTCTCGTTTCGATTGATGGCGGCCAGTAGCAGGGTCGCCGCCACGATCGCCACCACCCCGGCCGCCAGGCCATCCACGCCGTCGATCAGGTTGATGGTGTTCTGCAGGCTGACGAACCAGAGAAGGGTCAACGGTATGGAGACGCCCACCGCGAGGGTGATCACGTGCTGCTGGCCGAGGGCGACGGAATCGATGTGGATCGCGAACACGACGATCGCCAGCAGCGAGGCAGCGATCTGAAAGACCAGTTTGTAGAGCGCCCGCACCCCGTGCACGTCGTCGAACACCATCAGGGTGGTGATCATCGCCGCCGAGAGCAGCAGCCCGAGCGTCTTGGCGTTGGTCGAGAACAGGGCCGCGGACAGGCCAAACCCGAGATACATCGCCAGTCCGCCGAGCCGGGCGGTCGGCTGGCTGTGGATGCGCCGCTCACCCGGCTCCGCCACCGCGCCCAGCCGGAACGCGAGCCAGCGCGCCGGCAGCACCACGATCGAGGTACACACCAGGGCGACGGCAAACGGCAGTACCGCCGGGCCGAATCGCGACGGCGAGAAGGTGGTCCAGAACGTCGGGTCGCTGAAGAAGCTCGTTCCGACTAGTACGGCAATGGGAATCGCTCGCACAGCGCCCGGCTGCGGGCACGGACTTGCTCGTGCACCGTCCGATCGTCGAGGTTGTACAGCAAGTCGGCGACCATCTCGGCAATCTGGTTCATCTCGTCAGGGCCCATGCCGCGGGTCGTGACCGAGGGCGTGCCCAACCGGATGCCGCTGGGGTTGAACTTGCTCGCCGTGTCGAAGGGTATCGAGTTTCGATTCACCGTGATCCCAACCGTGTCGAAGGTCTCCTGCACCTTCTTTCCGGTCAGGTTCAGCGGCCGAAGGTCGATCAGCATCAGGTGGTTGTCGGTGCCGCCGCTGACCAACCGCAGCCGCCGGCGCATCAGGCCTTCCGCCAACAGCCGCGCGTTGTTGACCACCGACTGCGCGTAGGACTTGAACTCGGGCGTCTTCCACTGCTGCAACATCACGGCCTTGCCGGCGATGGCGTGATTGTGCGGACCGCCCTGGCTGCCGGGGAAGACGCTCTTGTCGATCTCAGCCGCGTACGTCGCCTTGCACAGGATCATCGCGCCCCAGGGCCCACGCATCGTCTTGTGGGTGGTGAAGCTGACGAAATCCGCGTGCGGGACCGGGCTCGGATGCGCGCCGCCCGCCACCAACCCGGCGAAGTGGGCCATATCGACGAAGAAGTAGGCGTCGACGCCGCGGGCGATGGCGGCCATCCGATCGAAGTCGAGGGTGCGGGGATAGGCACTGTAGCCGGCCAGCAGCATCTTCGGCCGCACCTCTTTCGCCTGCCGCTCCAGCGCGTCGTAGTCGATCCGCTCGGTGTTCGGATCGACCCCGTAAGGCACGAAGTGATAGAGCTTGCCGGAGAAGTTGACCGGGCTGCCGTGGCTGAGATGGCCGCCGTGGCTCAAGTCCATCCCCATCACGGTGTCGCCCGGGTTGAGCACGGCCGCGTAGACGGCGTAGTTCGCGGTCGTGCCGCAGTGCGACTGGACATTGGCGTGCTCGGCCTTGAACAGCGCCTTGGCGCGCTCGATGGCGAGCGTCTCGATCCGGTCGACGTTCTCGCAACCGCCGTAATAGCGCTTGCCCGGATAGCCCTCG
>VBDZ01000228.1 GCA_005881215.1 Chloroflexota bacterium
GGCGTCGGGCGCCGGCTGCGGCTGTGACGGCCGTCGTCGCCGCCGCCGCGGGCTTCATGATCCGAGGGTCACGACTTCCCCCACCACCCGGCCTCCCAACCGTCCGCGCGTTTCAGCGCGACCAGGGCGTGCCGGCGCTCGAGTGGCTGAAGCGCCGCACCGGCTGGCGATAGCCCTCAGGCGAGCGCGGCGGCGATCGGCAAATAGAGCTGGCGGTAGCGCCAGTACGGTTCGCGGTACGCGTCGCTGGCGGGACCCGGGGTGGCCACCAGCTGGGGCGACGCCGCCAGGGCCGCGACCCGCTGCGCATCGGGCCAGGCGCCGAACCCAACCCCGGCGAGCAGCGCGGCGCCAAGCGCCGAGACGGCCGTGGTCGGCGTGGCCAGCAGCGGCTGTTCCATGACGTCGGCCAGCAGCTGGCGCCAGCGCCGGTCGAACGAGCCGCCGCCGGCCAGGCGGAGCTCGGTCATCGGGACGCCCGTGGCGGCCAGCGCCTCCAGCCCCTGACGAACGGCGAACGCCACCCCTTCGAGCGCGGCACGCAGCAGGTGACCCCGGGTGTGCCCGAGGCGCAACCCGATCCAGGCGCCCCTCGCCGTGGAGTCGAAATAGGGGGTCCGCTCGCCGGTGAGGTACGGCAGGAAGATCAGACCCTCGGCTCCGGGCGCGACGCTAAACGCCTCGGCGTACAGCTCATCCCAGGTCACGCCCAGTATGGCGCGCACCCATTCGAGCGCGATGCCGGCGTTCTGCATCGCAGCCATCGCGTACCAGCGGTCGGGCGCCGCCGCCCGAAAGCAGTGCGTCCGGCCCGTCGGGTCGATCGCGAGCCGGTCGCGTGGCGCGACCACCTGGGCGCCACTGCCGATGGCGAGCTGCACCGGGCCGGGCTCCAGCAGGCCGCCGGCCAGCGCCGCCGCCGCGGTATCGGCCGCGCCGCCGACGACCGGGAGATTGGGACGAACGCCGAGATGATCCGCCGCCGCCGGCGTCAGCACGCCGGAGATTTCAACCGATTCCCGCAGCGGCGCGAGGAAGTCGAGCCGGAGGTCGAGCGCGTCGAGCAGATCCTTCGCCCAGTAATCCGTGGTCATGTCGTAGAGGAGGGTGCCCGATGCATCGCTGGGCTCGCTGG
Organism: Chloroflexota bacterium; assembly: GCA_005881215.1. Lineage (GTDB taxonomy): Bacteria > Chloroflexota > Dormibacteria > CF-121 > CF-121 > CF-13. The sequence goes on from VBDZ01000228.1 coordinate 1,136, forward strand.
CCGCCTCTCGAGTCAATCGCAACCGCAGCCAGTCTTTGGGCTGGAGGGCCCAGTGAGCCTGCCGGTAGTGCGCCCGCTCGTTGTCGCGGAGCCACAGCAGGGTTGGCCCGGCCATGCCGGTGGCGGGGGGATTGCCCAGCCGGCGTCGGAGGTCGGCGTCGAGCTCGGCGTACGCCTCGAGCTGGCGGCGCGCCCGGTTGTCGAGCCAGAGGATCGCGGGTCGCAGGGGCTGGCCGGCGTCGTCACTGAGCACCACGCCGTGCATCTGACCCGAAAGTCCGATGGCGGCGATCTCAGCGCCATGTACACCGGCCGCCTGTCGAACCGCCTGGCCGGCGGCCGCCCACCAGTCCTCCGGATCCGATTCGGCCCAGCCTGGTTGCGGCGTCGTGATTGGATACGCCGCCGATGCGGTGCCGACGATGGCGCCATCGACGTCGAGGACGAGCGCCTTGAGCGAGCTGGTGCCTAGATCGATTCCGAGGAACAAATGGCGCCCTCCCACGGCGCGAGCGTGAGCGTCCCCTTGAGCCGTTCGCCATGCCGTGAACCGGTGGTGCCCATCAGGACGAGGCCCGTAACACCCGGGACCTCGACTCGGTGGTCCGACAGGTTCAGCGCCACGGTGGTACCACTCCCCCGCTGCCAGACCCAGGCGTCGGCCGGTGCCGGGAGCTGCCGATACCTCCCGGCGTGGAGGTCGCGCCGCTCGCGCCGCAGGGCGATGAGGTCGCGGGTAAAACACAGCGTCGAGCCGGGACCGCGCCGCTGGTCCTCGACGTTGCGCGCGGCCGTATCCCCAAATGGGAGCCATGGTCGGACACCCGCATCCGTGAAGCCGGCGCCCTCCGCCTTGCGCCACGGCATCGGAGTGCGCTCCGGATCGCGACCTCGCGGCTGCGGCCAGTGACGCTTGCCCAGCGGATCCTGCAGGTCTTCCCTGCCGATCGGGGTGTCGGCCATCCCAATTTCGTCGCCGTAGTAGAGCACCGGGGTGCCGCGCAGCGTCAGCAGGCTGAGCAGGGCGCAGCGCAGCTTCCGCTCGTCGCCACCGGCCCAGCGGGTCATCACCCGCGACACGTCGTGGTTGGATACGGTCCAGACCGGCCAGTTGCGGTTACCGAGAACCAGCTCGCTTTCCGCCACCACCTCGGCCAGCGCCCGCGCCGCGAATGGCGCGTGGACATAGGTGAAATTGAAGGCCAGGTGCAGCTCGTCACCCTCGCCGTAGAAGCGGCCCATGCTACGCACCTCGAGGACGTAGGTTTCGCCGAGCAGGATCCGAGGCGGCTGATAGGTGTCTGCCAGCCCTCGCCAGCGGCGCAGGACGTCGTGCACCTCTGGTCGCTCCGTGTTGTAGATGGGGCGCTGACCGAGGCGCTGGAGCCATGGGTTGTCATCGGCCGTCGCGGCCGGATTGTCGCGCAGCTCGCGGTCCTTGACGATGCCGTGCGCGACATCGATCCGGAATCCCGCCACGCCGCGGTCGAACCAGAAGCGGTAGATGTCGTCAAAGGCATCGCGCACCTCGGGGTTCCACCAGTTGAGGTCGGGCTGTTCCGGCAGGAAGTTGTGGAGGTAGTACTGCCCCGTCCGCGCATCGAGCGTCCAGGCCGGCCCGCCGAACTGGCTCACCCAGTTGTTTGGCGGACCGCCGTCCGGCTTTGGGTCGGCCCAGACATACCAGTCACGATGAGGGGCCATGCGCGACGAGCGAGCGTCGATGAACCATCGATGGCGATCGCTGGTGTGATTGGGCACGATGTCGAGCACGACCTTGATGCCGCGCCTGGCGGCCTCCGCGATCAGTTCATCCGCGGTCCTCAGGTCGCCGAACTGCGGTTGGACATTGCAGTAGTCCGAGACGTCGTAACCCACGTCCGCATCCGGCGATACCGTGATCGGGGTCAGCCAGATGGCGTCGATCCCCAGCCACTCCAGGTAATCGAGCCGGCTGATGATCCCGCTCAGGTCACCGATGCCGTCGCCATTCGAGTCCTGGAACGAGCGCGGGTAGACCTGGTAGATGACCCCGTCTCGCCACCATTCGCTGCCAGCCACTGGGCGCCATGCTAGCTGACGTCTTTCCGGACGCAGGTCGTTACAGGACTGATGATCCTGCTCGGCGTGAAGGCGGTGGCCAGGCGGCGAGTCCTTGCCACGTTCATCGCCCTTCTCCTCCTTCTCACCTCAGGCCTCGCGCTGTGGTTGGGCCCGACGCCGACAGCCCACAGCGTCACCCGCTTCCAGGCGCAAAAGATCGCCGTGGCGCACTTGCTGCAGCCCGATGAGCTCCCGCATATCCAGGCCAAGCTGGTGCGCCAGTGGCAGCTGACCCTGGTCGATGGCAACGATGAAGGCCGCATCTGGTCGAACCAGCTGCTATGGCTCGTCCTCGTCCCTGGCGGCCATTTTTCTGCCGCCGGCTGCTGTGTGGCACCGGCATTCACCTGGAACATCGCCGTAATCAACGACAGCCCTGACGGCGCCGGACTCGATGGCGTCCTGGCTGGCTCGCCGGATGACGCCCCACTGTGGTTTTGGCTGCTTCCGGATCTATCCGGCGGCCGCCAGTAACCGCGGAACGACTACTTCGCCGGCACCGCGCTATGGCCGTTCGGCGAGATGCCGCCGGCGACCGCCTTGACCGATGGCTCGATGATGGCGTCGATCAGGCCGTAATCCTTCGCCTGGGCCGGTGTCATGAAGAAGTCGCGCTCGATGTCCCGCTCGACCTGCTCAATCGGCCGGCCAGTGTGCTGCGCGTAGATGCCGACGATGATCTCTCGCAGCCGGAGGATCTCCCGGGCGTGGATCTCGATGTCCGTGGCTTGCGACCGTTGCATGCCTCCGCTCGGCTGGTGCAGCACGATCGTGCAGTGCGGCAAAGAGTAACGCCTACCCTGACTCCCGCCGACCAGGATCAGCGAGGCGGCACTCGCTGCCATGCCGGTGCACAGCGTGCTGACCGGTGGGTGGACGTAGCGCATGGTGTCGTAGATCGCGAGCCCCGCCGACAGTGAGCCGCCCGGACTGTTGATGTAGATGCTGATCTCCTTGTCGGGGTCCTCGCTGTCCAGGAAGAGCAGTTGCGCGATCACGAGGTTGGCGATGTCGTCATCGATCTCGCTGCCAAGAAAGATGATCCGGTCACGGAGCAACCGCGAGTAGATGTCGTAGGCGCGCTCGCCGCGGGCGGTGCTCTCGATGACGTTGGGAACCAGGGCCATGAAATCCTCCTTATCGGTCGACGGTGAATCCAATGCGTCGCTTTGGTGGCATCGCCTGGGTGGACGCGAGGTAAAGGCTGAAATCGGCGACGCTGCGCAGCGCGTTCGGGCGCAGGCTGGCGGCCGCGATCCGGAGCTGCATCCGGGGATCGTCCGGCCAGCTGCGCCGCTGTTGCAGGGCCTCGCGGCTGCCCAGTCTCTGCGCGAGCTCGAGATACAGCTCGGCCACAGCCAGGTCGAGGGCCCGGGCGATCGCGACCAGCTTCTCGCTGGAGATGTCCTTGAGGCCGCGCTCGACCTCCGACAGGTAGGCGGTCGACATGTCGGCCGCCTGCGCCAGGGTGCTGAGGGACCGCTCGGCGTCCTCGCGTCGCCGCCGGATCACGGCACCCAGGGCGGCGCGGATCGAATCGGGTGTTTCGCTGTGAGCGTACGGCATAGGCTCTGAGCGTAGCATAGCATCTTCCTGGGCCGCATGCCTGAGCCG
>VBDZ01000009.1 GCA_005881215.1 Chloroflexota bacterium
TCTGCCGGAGACGGACGGCGTCGTCCATCGCGATCTCCGATGTGACATAGAAGTGCGGGGCGGAGAATTTGCTCTGGGCGAGGCGCATCGCGATGGTCGCCTGCATCTTCGACAGCTCGACGACTTCAACCTCGGCTTTGGGTCTCGCCGTAGGCTTCGGGGAGGGGGTGGGACCGCGATGGGCCGCAGCCTCGACGTCTTCTTTCGTGATTCGGCCGCCCGGACCCGACCCCGTCACGCCGCTCAAGTCGACGCCCTGCTCCTCGGCGAGGCGCCGGGCCACGGGAGAGACCTTCTGGCGTTCGCCGTCCTGTTGTTCCGCCGGACGCCGGATCACATTCAGCGCGGCCTGTGCGGCCGCGCCG
>VBDZ01000010.1 GCA_005881215.1 Chloroflexota bacterium
CGCCTTGCGGGTATTGCTCGCCGCCGCCAGCTTCGGGGCCGGCGTCTTGCTTCTTCGCGCTGGTCGCCATCGCCTTTTCGGCTTGCGCGACGTGCGCCTCAGCGTTGGTGGCCTGCGGCCTCGGCGCCTCCGCGGCAGGCGCCTTTCCTTTTTGCTCCGGTTCGCCGGCTTCGGGCTGCGCCTTTGGTGCGGCCGGCTTCTCAGCCTGCGACGAAGCCTCGCCGTCGCCACCAATCTCGGCGATGACGGCACCGATCGGTGCGCTCTCGCCTTCGGGGACGACGATCTTGCTCAGCTTGCCTGAGGCATACGCCTCCACCTCGATGTTGGCCTTGTCGCTCTCGATCTCGACCAGCGGCTCGCCCTTTTTGACCTCTTCGCCTTCTTTCTTCAGCCAGCGCAGGATCTTGCCGGTCTCCATCGAGTCCGACAGGCGCGGCATCTGGACGTTGGCCATCGGCGCCGGCCTCTTAGTTCTTTCCGAGCATGGCCCTGGCGGTTACGACCACGTCGGCCTTGCCGGGGAAGGCAATCTTCTCCAGCCGCTTGTTGTAGGGCGCTGGGACTTCCGCGGCGCCGATTCGGGCGACCGGGGCATCGAGGTAGTCGAACGCTTCCTCATAGACGCGGCTGGCGATCTCCGCGCCCACGCCATAGGAGCGCCAGCCTTCCTCGACGGTGATCAGCCGGCTCGTCTTCTTCACCGACTCGATCACGGGGGCCATGTCGAGCGGACGCAACGCCCGCATATCGACCACTTCGGCGCTGATGCCCCCCTTCTCGAGCTCGGCGGCGGCGTCCATGGCGACGATCAGCATCCGCGAATGCGCGCAGATGGTGATGTCGTCGCCGGATCGCTTGACGTCGTTCTTGTCCAGCGGCACCAGATGCTCACCGTCGGGCACCTCGCCCTTGACGGCGTAGGTACCTTCGTTCTCCACGAACATCACCGGATTGTCGTCGCGAATCGCCGACTTCAGCATGCCCTTGGCGTCGGCGGGAGTGCCCGGGGCAACGACTTTCAGCCCGGGAACGTGGGCGAACCAGTTCTCATGGCTGTGCGAGTGTTGGGCACCCAGCTGATGGCCGCCGCCCCCGGGCGTCCGGATCACCAGTGGTACCTTCGTCCCGCCGCCAAACATGTAGCGGATGTGGGCCGCGGCGTTGACCACCTGGTCCATCGCCACCATGATGAAGTTGACGGTCATCATCTCGGCCACCGGGCGAAGCCCGGACATCGCGGCGCCGATGGCGGTCCCGATAATGATTTCTTCGGCGATCGGGGTGTCGAGCACCCGCTTTTCCCCGAACTCCTTCCACAAGCCGCGCGTAACCTTGAATGAGCCGTCGTAAAGGCCGATGTCCTCGCCGAGCAGGAACACCGATTCGTCGCGCTTCATCTCCTCGCGCAATGCCTGGTTGAGGGCGTCGCGCATGGTTAGGACGGGCATCAGGCGGCACCCTGGTCGGCGTAGACATCGCGATAGAGGTCCTTCGGCTCCGGTTCCGGGCTCTCCTCCGCGAATTTGACCGCGGCCTCGACCTCGGCGGTGACGTCCTCGTCGATTTTCTGGATCTCCTGGTCCGTCAGCAGCTTCTGCTGCTTCAGGTGCTCGCCCAACGTGAGGATCGGGTCGCGCCCCTGCCACTCTTTGATCTCGTCCTTGCCCCGATAGGTGTCCGGGTCGGACATCGAGTGTCCGCGATAGCGATAGGTGACGCATTCCAGCAGGCTGGGCTCGTGCTTCTCGCGGGCCTGCTCAACGAGTTGGTCAGTGATGCGGCGCACCGCCAGCACGTCCATCCCGTCCACCCGCTCGCCGGTCATGTCGTAGGCGCAGGCCTTCTTCCAGATCTCGGTGACGGCCGAGGCGCGGTTGACGGCCGTGCCCATCCCATAGAGGTTGTTGACGCAGACGAACACGATCGGCAGGCGCCAGAGCTTGGCGACGTTGAGCGACTCGTGGAAGGCGCCGATGTTGGTGGCACCATCGCCGAAGATGCTCATCACCACCTCGTCTTTTTCCTGGTAGTTGATGGCATAGCCGGTGCCGCAGGCGATGGGCAGCGCCTGGCCGACGATGGCATAGCCGCCGTAAAACCGATGCTCCTGGCTGAACAGGTGCATCGAGCCCCCGCGACCGCGTGAGGTGCCGGTTTCCTTGCCGAAGAGCTCGGCCATCACGGCGTTGGGCTCGATCCCCTTGGCGATGGCGTGGCCATGCTCTCGGTAGGTGCTGTAGACGTAGTCGTCCGGCCGTAAGGAGGAGATCGTTCCGACGATCGTCGCCTCCTCGCCGATATTGAGGTGGCAGAAGCCGCCAATCTTGGCCGCCTGGTACATCTCGGCGGTCTTTTCCTCGAACCGGCGGACCAGCAGCATCTCCCGGTAGAGCCGGAGCAGGGCCGGCTTGTCCGAAAGCGTGCCCCTCGGTTTGCTTTCGGTGGGTCGCTGCTCGACCTTCATGATGGCTCCTGGAATAGGAATGGCTGGACGCGTTGCAAAATCGCTTCTATTGTATCTATCGAAGATTTTTATGGATGCCTGCCCGACGATAGCTACGAGCGGCTTTCCCCGTTGGGCGAGTACCCCTTTTGGGCGTGGCGGGCGGTGACGACCGTCTTGATGTTGCCCCGGACGTTGAAGTCACCGACGACCTCGATGGAGCGCGGGTCGAGCAGGCTGACCAGGTCGTCCAGAATCCGGTTGACCGCCGTCTCGTGGAACAGCTCCTGGTCGCGGAACTTGTTGATATAGAGCTTGAGCGACTTCAGCTCCACCAGCTTCTGGTCCGGGATGTAGCGGATGCGAATGGTGGCGAAGTCGGGAAAGTTCGACCGGGGGCAGAGGCAGGTGAACTCCGGGATGGTGAAGTCGATCTCGTAATCGCGCTGCGGGTTGTCGTTCTCGACTGCTTCCAGCGTCGACTCCGCGATCATCTTGGCGCCGTATTTCATGGCGTCAATCCTACCGGTGGCGGGTCGAGCTGGAGTCTTATCCGCCGGCGAGCCGAAAAGGATTGAAGTCGGTGCCGATATCGAATGGATCCTGGCGCTCCCGTCGCTTGAGAAACGCAACGACGGCGTAGGTCAGCGGCGTGGCCACAATTTCATAGGCCGTCTTGAACGCCCATTGATAAAGGATGGTGCGCAGCAGGATGCCGCCGGGGAGAACACCGGCGAAGGCGATCGTGATAAAGATCGCCGAGTCGACGCCCTGGCCGATCAGGGTGGAGCTGATGGTTCGGCTCCATAGCCAGCGACCCTGGGTCGCGACCTTGAGCCGTGCCATCACGAAGGAGTTGAGAAATTCGCCCGCGACGTAGGCGATGAAGGATGCCACCAGCAGTCTCGGGGTGAAGCCGAGGATGCGATCAAAGGCGGCCTGGTCGCCGGGTCTCCAGGCGCCCGACGCACCCGGGAGCGCACCGGCCGCCACGATGAACAGCACAAAAATCAGGTTGCTGGCAAAACCAAGCCAGATGACGCGTCGCGCCGCGGCGTAGCCATAGACCTCGGTCAAGACGTCGCCGAACAGGTAGGACAGGGGGAAGACGATGACAGCGGCCGGCAACGTCCACGGGCCGAAGGCGACGAGCTTGACCGCAATCAGATTCGATGTCAGGAGGACGGTCACAAACAACGCGCTCACGACCAGGAGCAGGGGAGAGGTCCGTGGCGCCGTCGGCACGGCGATAGTCTACGGTCGCCGCCCCATCACGACGTCACGGTGAAGGCGATCCCCGAGTGGGTCGCGCTGCCGTCGCCATTGATCAGCTGAATGGTGTAGTCCGCCACCATGCGTCCGGCGGGAACCTTGACCGTCAGCGTCGATGCGTTGACCAGCGTCGCGGCCAGCCCGTCGAAGGCGCCCACCTGGCTGGCGACCGGATTGAATCGAACGCGCAGCACTGGCCCGGCGACAAAGCCGCTTCCCCGGATGGTGACCACCGTGTCGTGCGCCGTCGACGCCCGCGAGGGGCTGACGGACTGGATGCTGAGCCCCGCCGCCGGTGTGCTGGTGCTGTCCGTGCCGCGCAGCACCAGGTTGGAGGGCATCGGCGCCAGCGGCAGCAGGATGCCAGGCTGGCCGCGCCATTGTGCGATGTCGGCCGCCGCCTGGGTGATCGGCAGGGCGATACCGGTGCGGATGACGACGCCCATGACGCGCGCCCCCGGCCCGACGATCGGCCCGCCCAGGTTTCCGGGCACCTGATCGACCTTTAGGACCAGGGTGGTTTCCGTGGGATCGGTAACCACGGCCGGTGTGGTCGGTTGGAGATTCTCGATCTTGGGACTGGCCAGGAGCACCACGGGATCGTTGGGCTGCAGGCTTGCCGGATTCCCCAACGTCAGGGGGGTGGCGAAGACCGGGGTGCGCACCAGCGCGAGGCCCTGCGCCGCATCGATGCCCATCACGCGGACCGAGTGCATGCCCGCGGTGTTGTCCACCAGGCGGAGGCTGGCGCTGCCGCTGACCAGGCTTGCCGCGGTCACGAAGTCCCCCTGGGCATCGATCAGGAATGCCGTGCCGAAGGTGTGGTCATTGACGATCGTCATCACGCCGTCGAGGGCACGGTCGCGCTCGTCGGGCAGCAGCACCGCGGCGGGCGGGGCGGTGCGCATCGGCGTGGGTCGGGGCGTTGCGGCAGGCCGCGCGGTCAGTCGCTGAGCGGCTGCCGGGATCAGGGCGACAAGGCTCATCAGCACCAGGGTGCTGACGAGCGCCGTCAGCAGCTGCTCCTGCCGTCCTTTCGGGATTCGGATCACACCCCTTCAACGAAGGATCGCCGCCCTTTCTTGAAGGCTCAAGCTTTCGTATACATTCATCACGATGCGGCTGCGGAATACCGAAACGGACGCGGTGCAGCCGCTGGAGCCCGGCGATCGCCCGGTCGGGTTGTACGTCTGCGGGATCACGCCCTACGACACCACCCACCTCGGCCACGCCTTTACCTACGTCGTTTTCGATGTCCTGGTGCGCACCCTGCGGGCTTCGGGCCAACCCGTCCGCTACGTGCAGAACGTGACCGACATCGATGACGACATCATTCGGCGGGCTCGCGAGCTGGGGACCACCTGGGAGCATCTGGCGGCAAAGGAAACGGCCCTCTATGAGGCCGACATGGCCGCCCTCAACGTGCTCGCGCCCGACGTGTTTCCCCGGGCCAGTCAGACCATCCCAAAGATCACCGAGCTCATCCGTCGGCTCGAGGCGCAGGGTCACGCCTACCAGCGCGACGGCAACGTCTACTTCCGGGTGGGGAGCGTCACGGACTATGGGCGGCTGAGCCGGCTGAGCCGCGAGCAGATGGTGAAACTGTCGGCGGAGCGTGGCGCGGATCCCAACGATCCGCGCAAGCAGGACCCACTGGATTTCATCCTGTGGCAGGCGAGCGCCGCCCCCGAACCCTGCTGGCCCAGCCCCTGGGGCGACGGGCGCCCCGGCTGGCACATCGAATGCTCGGCGATGGCGCTCGAAAACCTCGGCAAGCAGGTCGATGTGCACGGCGGCGGCGCCGACCTGATCTTTCCGCATCACGACAGCGAAATCGCCCAATCCGAAGCGGCGACCGGGGTGCGTCCCTTCGCCCGCATTTGGGCTCATGTCGGCATGCTTCGCTACCAGGGCGAAAAGATGAGCAAGTCATTGCGCAACCTGGTGCTGGTGCGCGACCTGCTGCAGCGGTACGACGCCGACAGCATCCGGGTGTTGCTGCTTCGCCACCACTATCGCGAAGCCTGGGCCTACACCGAGGATAAGCTCGACGATGCCGCCGCCTGGACGCGGCGCCTGCAGGAGGCGGCTCGCGGTTCGCGGCCGGCGGCGGCTCCACGCGACCTTGCTGTCCGGGCTGCCCTGGAGGACGACCTCGACAGCCCTCGGGCGCTGCGCCTGCTCGAAGAATCCATCGGCCGTGGGGACGAGAGCTGGCGGGATGGCGCCGCGATCCTGGGGCTCCGATTAGACGGGCGCCAGCTGCCGGAGGGAGAAATGAAAAAGGCGCTCGGGTGGCGAGCGCCTTTCTCTTAATGGGGGAGGGAAAGCTAACGATGTTCGCGCCCCAGTGACGGCGGACCTACGCCGTCTTGTTGGTGCGGTGAACGCGCGGTAACCCGGGCGGCGGAAAGGGAGGCAGATCAGCCGCGCCGCGCCGCTCCAGCTGCTCCCGCAGGGCGACGGTCTCGGCCACCAGCCGTTCGACATCGATCGTCATACAAGCCGGCCGATAGGGCTCCAACTTGCTGAGCCCGTGGCCAAGCTTGGCGACGGCGCCCCGCCAGTTTCCACGCCGCCAGTGATAAAAGCCGACCCCAACCTGCAGGATGCCCTGGTAGAGGTAGCGGACCGCGTCCGGCTCCTTGATCCAGATGGCTTCCAGCGTTTCATGCTGTTCGAAAAACTCCTGGCGGTTGAACTGCTCGATACCTTCGAGCAGTCCGGGAGGCGGCGGATCGTCGCAGCGTGCGGTTCGGGCGGGCGCCGTCTTTTTGAGTCGGACGGTCACGCCGGCGTCTTGCCGGCAACCGCCGACGCACGCACGGTATCGCCACTGGGGGATGCCACCGGCAGCTCGAGATAAAAGGTCGTCCCCTTGCCTTCGAGGCTGTTCGCCCAGGCCCGACCTCCGTGCGCCTCGGCCACCCGCCGCAACAGGAAGAGGCCGAGGCCCTGGCCGCGCGCCGGCTGCTCATCGGCCAGCGGACTGAAGAGCTCGGCCAGCCGATCCGCGGACATGCCGGGGCCGTCGTCTTTGACGATCAGTTGGCTTCGCTCGGCACCAGACGGACGCAATCGCAGCTGCACCACCGTCGCGCTCTCGGCGTGCTGGATCACGTTGTGGAGCATTTCGTCCAGCGCCGCTTCGAGCAGCGTGGCATCGCCCCAGACCTCCGCCTGAGTGTCCAGCTGGAGCCGCAGCTCCATCCCGGCCCCGAGCAATCGCTCGCGGATCCGCTGCGCGGCGGACTGGGCGACCGCGGCCAGCGAGACGCGCACAGTGAACGCCAGCTCGAGTGGCAGGCGGGACAACAACAACACCTGGTCCGCGACCCGCATCAGAGTCTCCGACTGCGCCGCGAGACGCTGCGCCACCTCCGGCAGCTTCTCCGGGGGAACCTCGTTCTTGCGGAGCATGTCGGCATAGCCACGCAGAATCGCGAGCGGCTCCTTGACTTCCTGGGACGCCAATCGCACGGCCGATACCGGGGTGCGCGATTGGCCGTTGGCCGGCGGCGCCTCCGGCCGCAGCCGCGACGCCAGCAGGCCGGCCACGACCAGCAGCAGGTCCTGGTCCGCATCGGTGAAGGTGCGCGCGCCCTCACCGAGCACCGCCAGGGTGCCGATCACCTCCCGGCGGCCGTTGCGCAAGGGGGCGCCCAGGTAGCTGACGATGCCGAGCCGCTGCCGCATCGGCAGGCTCTTGTGCGGCTGGCTCCTGGTGGCGTCACGGATGTTCGTGATGCCCCCCTGCGCATCCTCTTCGACCGCCGCAAAGGTTGCCTCGAGGGGCATTCGGAAGCCCGGCTCGATGGCCGGCCCGCTCTCCACCTGGGCCGCGAGGATCTCGAGGGTATTCTCGTCGATCTTGCCGTAGAACGCCGCCCGGGCGCCGAGCCCCTGGATCAGGCAGGCCAGCGCGCGGTCGATCAGCTCGAACAGCGGCTTGTCGAGATTGCCGACCACCAGGTGGCGGACGAGGCTGAGCGGCGGCTGGCGGTCCGAACTCATGAGAGGGCGCCCACGGTTATATCACGCCGCACTTTCAGGCTCCCACCGGGGGAGGGCAGGGTGGGGCATACCACATACAATGGGCGACCATTGGCTGAGGTATCCAACGGGCGGGCGAACCTGCACCTGCACACGATCTTCAGCGATGGGGAGTTGCCACCGCGGGAGGTGGTCGCGGCGCACGCGGCCGCCGGCTTTCGGGTGATCGCCCTCACCGACCACGACACCCTGGCCGGTATCGACGACCTGGGCGGCCTGGAAGGCCACGGCGCGACGATGATCCCGGGCGTCGAGTTGTCGATCGAGGATGAGCCGCGCCGCGGGCTGGTCGAGGTGCACCTGCTCGGATACGGCTTCGCCCTGAACAATCGCCGGCTCCGGAATCGGCTGCACGAGGCCAGTGAAATGCGCGAGGCGCAGAAGCGAGAGACGGTGCAGCGGCTGGCGGCGTCCGGGTTCCCGGTCGACTGGGAGGCGGTACGCGCCCGCGCCCGCGGCAACGTTGGCAAGCCGCATATCGTGGCCGCCATCGAGGCCGCCCAGCCTGACGTGAAGCGCGAGGAGCTGTACGCGGTCATGGGGCCCGGTGGCGCGGCGCATGTTCCGCGCGCGAAGGACCTGCCCCTGGATGAGGCCGTCGACCTGATCGCCGCGGCCGGCGGGGTGAGCGTGTTGGCGCACCCCGGCGTCTACACCCACGTTCCGGACCTCGAGGTGCTGTTCCGCAGCTGCGCCGTCGCCGGCGTGCTGGGGCTGGAGGTGACCTATCCGCAGGCCACAGACGATCCCTACGGACCAAAAAGTGCGGCGCTGATGGATCGGTTCGCGAAGACCGCCGCCTCCTACGGCTGGGTGGCGACCGGCGGCGATGATTTTCACGGCCCGGCCGTCACCCCCTTGATCCGGCTCGCCCAGTGGACCGCGACGCCGGCGTCCTGCGTGGACGAGCTGCTCGCTCGCCGCACGTAACGCTCCCTCCCCCTTGTGGGGAGGGTCGGGGAGGGCGTCTTACCGCGTCGTCAGAAACCGCGTAATCGCTTCCGTCACCGCATCCGGCCGGTCGAGGGGGAGGAAATGGCCGCCCGGATCGATGATCTCGACCGTGGTGTCGCCAAGCTTGTGTTTCAAGGTGTCGGCCCAGCGCGACTCCAGGAATTTGTCATTCGCACCCCAGAGGATCAGCGTAGGCGTGGCGATCTCTTCGATGTGTTTCGACCGGCTGGTCAGGTCCCGATTGTTGAGGGCGCGGGCGGCCCGCAAGTAGGCGCGCCGTCCGCCGAGATCCTGGAAGGGCCGGGTCCACTCATCGACGAGCTCATCCGTGACCCGTCCCTCGGTCACGAGCCCCGCCTCGAGTCCTTTGCGCAATCCGTTGCGCAGGTCGATGTTGACCATGATCTGGTCCCAGACCGGTTCCTTCAGGCGGGCGATATCGTTGACCGGCCAGTTGTTGTCGACCACGCTGTCGATCAGAATGAGCCGGGCCACCCGTTGCGGCTCGTCGACGGCCATCAGTTGCGCCACGCCGCCACCGATGTCATGTCCGACGACCGCGGCCTGGTGCACGCCGATCGATTCCATGAACGCCACCACGTAGCGCGCCTGCGCCGCGATCGATAGATCCGCGTCGAGCCGCTTGTCGGAATCCCCGTAACCGAGCAGGTCTGGCGCCAGCACGTCGAAGGTCGCCGACAGGGGGTCGATCATGTCACGCCACAGGTACGACGAGCTCGGAATCCCATGCAGCAAGACGAGCGCGGGACCCTGGCCCTTTCGGAGGTAAGCGATGTCGCCAGCAAACGTCCGGATCTTTCGTTTGGTTCGGGCCAGCGGCGCTGCACTGATGAGCTCGGTGGTCAGTGGCGGGGAAACGGTCGGTGTCGGAGCTCGCTCGAGTGGTGATGGAGGTGGACCCACGGGCCGGGCCATCGTCGGCGGCGCGAAGGCCGGCACCGGCATCAGCGGCGGCTCGACCGGTTGTTGCGCCGGTGGCGAGAACGGCTGCGCCGCCGGACGGCGCTGCAGGATCAGGTTGGTCGAGCTGGCGCGGGCGATCACCTGGTTCTGCTGGTCCAGCACCTCCGCCTCGGCCACCGCGACCTGCTGACCGCGATGCATCACCCGACCGGTCGATCGCAGCACGCCGGACTCCGCGGTCACCGGCCTCAGGAAGTTGACGTGCAATTCGGCGGTGGTAAACCCTTCCCCGGGGCTCAGCGTGCTGAACACGGCGATGCCCATCGCGGAGTCGGCCAGTGAGCTGATCGCGCCACCGTGGACGACGTTGTTCGGATTGTAGAAGTCCGATTTCGCGGGCATCTCGAAGGTCGCGCTGCCGTCGGATACGGCGGTCAAGCGCATGCCGAGGAGCTGGACATATGGTGGTGGCGGTACGGCGCCACGCAAAGCGGCCTCAACGAGGTCACGACCGGACATCTGCGCCGGATCGGACATTGCCGCATTCTATAGCGGGATACGCGAGAGCGGGAGCACCGACGCGGTTTGGTTACGCACCGGGGGTAACGGCTGCGTCACGGTCATGTGATAGCTCGTCGCGCCGATGCAAGCCATCAGCGGCGTAGGCAGTTTGTCCTGTATAGGCCGCGATCAGGCGGCAAGTTGGGAGGGGAAAGGGGGACTTGCTCTGAAGTACGCCGCGCCACGCTTTGCGACTCACTCGGCGGTGCTGCTGATGGCGGCCGCGATGCCGTGGGTGATGCTCCATGTCCCGGTGGGGGCTTCGCCGGCGATGGCCGGCGGGTCGATTCCCGGCACCGCCCTGGCCCAAGCGCCCTTCGGTCGCGCTGTCGATGGCATCGGCTGGTCGATGAGTGGATCGCTCGTGGTGCCCGCGCTTCCGGCGACGCCGCCGGGCGAGAAGCATCGCGACATCATTCATTACCAGGCGGTGGATGGGGATACGCTCCGCACGTTGGCGACCAGGTACGGGCTCTCCGTCAATACGTTGCTCTGGTCGAACCCGAAGCTGGTCGATCGGCTGACCGCCGGACAGGAAGTGGTGATCCCGCCGGTCGATGGGGTGCTGGTCAAGGTCACGGCGACCGATACCCTGACGAGCCTGGCGCAGAAGTACCGCGCCGAGTCCGACGCGATCATCGAGTTCAACCTGCTGCGGCATCCGGAGACGTTGCCGGTGGACGACTACCTGATGGTGCCCTACGGCGTCGGTCCGGAGCCGCCGTCAGTGCCGCAGCAGAACGCGCACACGATCACGGTGGGCAAGCGTTCGTGGTACGTCACGCCGGTCTGGTCCTCGGGCGGTGGACTCTATCCCTTCGGTCAATGCACCTGGTACGTCAACACCCGGCGGGCCGCGCCCTGGGGCGGCAACGCGTGGCAGTGGTTCGGTCGTGCCAAGGCCTACGGGCGGCCGGTGGGCTCGACCCCGCGGGTGGGCTCGATCATGGTCACCTGGGAGTCGCCCTACTGGGGTCACGTGGCCTACGTCGAGCAGGTATACGGCGACGGCAGCTGGCTGGTATCGGAGATGAATTACTACGGCGACCCGGGCGGGGGCTGGGGCCGGGTCAGCTACCGACACGTCGTTCCCGGGACGATTCCCCTGATCGGCTTCATCTACTAAAGCTCAGTCGGGCCGGCTCGTGCCGGCCGCTACTCCTGGGCGAACTCCTCGATCACCTGCCCCACCGCCAGTACCCGCGGCTCATCGTTCCATCGCCCGACCACCTGCACGCCGACCGGCAATCCTCCGGCCTCGCCGCATGGCACCGAGAGCGCCGGCAGGCCCGAGAGGTTGAAGGGTGAGGTCAGCCGCACCAGTGCGCCGTCGATGGGCTCCTCGGCGGCGCGCCAGCGGACCACCCGCTCGCCGATGACGGGGGCCGTGATCGGGGTGGTCGCGAGCAGCAGCACATCGACGGCATCGAAGGCGCGATCGAGCGCGTCGCGGAGCCGATCGCGGGCGCGCTGGGCGACCACGTAATCGACCCCCGAGACGAGCGCCCCGAGCTGCAAGCGCACCCGCACATCGGTTCCGTACGACCGGGGTCGCTGTCGGATCCAGCGCGCATGAACGGCGCTGGCCTCGGCCCTGAGCGTGACCAACTGGGTCGCCACGGTCCAGTCCAGCTCCGGGATGGTGACGTCGCGCACGCGCAGTCCAGCGCGACGGAGCCCGCGGGCGGCGGCCTCGACCCGCGCCCCGACGCCGGGCTGAATGCGCTCCGTGATGCTACCCCGCACCACCCCGACCCGAAGTCCTCGGGTGCGGACCCGGGAAGGCGCCGGCCGGCCGGAGAGGATCTGGAACAGCAGGCTTGCGTCGGCCACCGTCCGGGTGAGCGAGCCGGCGTGATCGAGCGACCACCCGAGCGGGAAGGCGCCTTGGAGCGGCACGGCGCCCCGGGTCGGTTTCAGCCCGACGCAGCCGCAGAGTGCCGCCGGAATTCGGATCGACCCGCCCGTATCGGAACCCAGGGCGGCCGCGCACATCCCGGCGACCACGGCGATGGCCGAGCCCCCGCTCGAGCCGCCCGGACTGCGCCGCGGATCGACCGGGTTGCGCGCCACCCCCCACCATGGATTGGCGTTGCTGACGCCGTAGGCAAATTCGTGAAGGTTGGTCTTGCCGAAGACGATGGCGCCAGCCTTGCGGAGCCGTGTCACGACGGCGGCGTCCGCGCCGGGCTGCCAGTCGCGCAGGATTTTGGATCCCACCGTGGTGCGCACCCCGCGCGTCGCGAAGAGGTCCTTGATGGCGATCGGCACGCCGAGTAGCGCCCCGGTTTCCCGGCGGGCGATCCGCTCGGCGGCGCGTTGGACCTGGCGGCGGGCCGCCGCGCCGGGTGGCGTGATGAAGGCGCGAAGCTCGGGCGCGGCGTCGATCCGGGCCAGGTAGGCATCGACCAGCTCGAGCGGGGAAAGCGCGCGGGCCCGCAAGGCCCGGGCCACCGCCGTCATGGGCATCGCCGTCGGCGACTCAGTCATCGCCGTGGATCGGCTCAGGCACCACCTGCGCTCTCAACTCTTCAACCAGCGCGATGTACCGCTTCCAGGCGGGGAGCAGCCGGTCCAGGTCGCTGCTCGCCAGCCGCAAGCCGGCGGCCCGCCCCACGGCCGCCAGTCTGTCCCTCTCCGTCACCGGCACAGTATGCAATCCGTGACCGAGGGCCGGTGATTGGGTCCATCACCACTTGCGAGTGCGAAATGGTTTGACAAGACCGATTCTTCCGCCCTATTCTGGCGACTGCCGTCAACCGGCTCGTGGGGAGGCGCAGGATGGCGGTGGCGCTGCCGCTCATCCATTTTCATTGCTGAGGAGCCCGAAAGAATGTTGCTTGTGGAAGTCCGCCGCCTGGAAATCGCGCCGACCAGCGACCAGTTTTGGACCATCGTCTCCCGCGTCAACGGCCCCGAGTTCATGGGCGTGCTCTATCGCGCCCGCGAGGCCATCTTCGACAGCGCCGGCATCAGTTTCACGATCGACCTCCTGAACAAGTTCCTGCAGTTCGACGTCACCAAGAGCTGGTCCGCCGCGGATGAAGGCGAGCTCTTCATGGGACAGGCACCCGTGGTTGGCTGGTTGCGTGTCCGCCGTCCGGGGTCGGCCACCCTGCGCGAGCTGCGGTCCGACGACATCCACTTCATGGAGCTCGAGCACGCCGCCAAGCCCGCTTTCGTCGAAGTCGGCGTCGCCTACCGGGCCGGCACCGAGAAGGTTCGGACGGATTTTCTGAAACGGATTCGCACCGCTGCTCAGGAAGTGCTCGGCCAGGAGGTCGGGACGCCCTCGTCGTGGCCCGTCCTGGCCCCGGTGGGCAGCCACAACTTCGACGCCATCCGCAAGTCGCGGCAGGTGCCGTCTGAGGCCAGCGCCGAAGAAAACCAGGCGATGGCCGCCTTCACCACGCCGGAAATCCGCGCGTTGATCCGCGATCTCGAACGGGTGGGCTCGCTCACTGTTTCGGATCTGCCCAAAGTGCTGGGCGAGGCGCAAGGCACCGCGGTCGCCGGCCGCCTCGGCGAGCTGCGCAATCTCGGCTTGATCCAGTCGGAGTACGTGATCGTCTGCTCGCGCACCGGCAACGCCGTGCTGCGGACCGACGACCCGAACAAGCTGCAGAAGATGGCGCCGGACTGGATGAAGTGCGCCTGCGGCCGGCCGCTCAACGAGGAGCGGGTAGACCAGGTGATCATGCCGACGGATCGCGCCACCGCGCTCAACGACAAGGGCCGCTGGATGATCACCCTGGCGACAGCCATCCTTCCGAAGCTGGGCATCAGTCGCGAGCAGGTCATCATCGAGTCCAGCCCGCAGGGGACAGACATCGTCCTCGACTTGAGCGGCGACCTGGTGCTGGTGGTGCTGAAGGATCGCGAGTTCAACCTCGCGGATGCCTACGCCTTCAACGCCAAAGTCTCCCGGATCAAGGCAGCCGAGGGCGTGATCGTGAGCAACGAGGGCCTGTCCGGCGACGCCAAGAAGCTTGTCCAGGAAGAAATGGGTCCGCAGCGCGCCCGAATCACCGATCCCTTCCGGGTTTCCTTCGTCGAGGGCGGTGTCCAGGGTCTCGAGCACGAGCTCGGTCGCGTGGTCGAGCGGCGGCGTCGGCAATATTTCCTGCGCGCCCTCGGCGACCTGGCGACCATCCAGGGACTCAACATTGGGCAGCTGGCGCTGGCCAAGGTCGAAGCCGGCGGCCGTGCCGGAAAAGAAGTCGTCGCGCCGGAGGCGGTCGCCGCCGAAGCGTAACCCGCAGCATTTTCCCCTCCCCCGCTGGCGGGGGAGGGTCGGGGTGGGGGCTTGGGCAACGCTGATTCCAGCGTGCCGCCATGAAACCTCCGGGCGTACTGTAATAGCGCGATGCGTTTCGGCAGCCTGGTGCTCGGTGTGATCGGCCTGCTGGTCGGCGCGATCTGGATTCTCCAGGGGGCCGGCGCGCTGCCGGGCAGCTTCATGACCGGGCAGCGGCTCTGGCTCGTGATCGGCATCGTGGTCGCGGTCATCGGTTTGGGGCTTACCTACCGCGGCCTTCGGCGACCGGCCGGGTCCTAGCTCGAGGGCCCACGGACACCCCCTCCGCGCCGCCGCGCCCGCTGGTCATCGGGCTGTGCGCCGGTGCGCTGGCGCTCGGTGCCGATTACCTGGCCCACGCGCTCTTCAGCATCCCGCTGCTCCCCGAACAGGCGGGCAACCTCCTGCTCAAGATCCTGCCGCTGCCGGTATTCGCAAACCTGCTGAAAGCGTTGGGCGTCCTGGCCCGGCCACTGTTGCTGGCCGGCGCCAGCATCGTGATCATCGCTCTCTACGGCGTGGCGGCGATGCTCCTCGCGCGGTGGTGGCCACGCCTTTACGGGAGGGCGCTGGCCGCTGTGGTGGCGGTAGCCAGCATCGTGGTGGCGCTGCTGGCGATGTTGCCCAGCGATTCGACAATTGGCGTGATCATCGAGGTCATCGTGCTGGCCGGCACCGTCCTCCTGGTCGACAGCTTCGCCCGCGAGCTGGCGTTGTTCGCCGGCGTCGACAATGACCGCCGCGTCCTGCTGCGCAATCTCTTTTATGGGGCGGCGGGCATCGCCATCCTCGGAATCGCCTACGCGAACGTGCGGCGGCTGACGACCGCGCTCGCCACCCAGGAAGGCAGCCGCGCCGATACCGAGATCACGGCCGTCAACGACTTCTATGTCGTCTCGAAGAACCTCGGCGGCGATCCCGTCGTCGACGCCTCGAGCTGGCGGCTCAACCTGCCGACCCGGTCGCTGACCTATGCCCAACTGCTCGCCATGCCAGCCCAGCAGCTGGAGCTCACCCTCGAATGCATCAGCAACGACATCGGTGGCACGTTGATCAGCAATGGCTCCTGGAAAGGACCGCGAGTCAGCGACGTGCTCGCCATGACCTCGGTTCCGCGCGACGCGGTCTGGATGCTGATCGAAAGCGCCGATGGCTATACCGAGAGCTTTCCGCTGCAAGAGTTGACGACCGACCACCTGCTCGCCACCCACTTGAACGGCGCGCCGCTCACGGCGCCGCACGGCTTTCCGGCGCGCTTCCTCTTCCCCGGTCATTACGGCATGAAGCAACCAAAGTGGGTGACTCGAATCCGGTTCTCCGCGACCGATCAACCCGGCTACTGGGAGAACAATGGCTGGGACGAGCGGGCCATCGTCAAGACAATGTCACGGATCGATCGTCCGGCTGACGGGGCGGCGCAGACTGGCGGGCCGGTGACGTTCGCCGGCATTGCCTTCGCCGGCGCCCGGCGGATCAGCGCCGCGGAGTTGAGTTGGGACGGCGGCGCCAGCTGGCAGCCGGCGCAGCTGCAGCCGGAGTTCTCGCCCTACGCCTGGCGCTTCTGGCAACTCACCGCCACCCTGCCGGCGGGTCAGCACCAGGTCAGCGTTCGTGCCCGCGATGGGGAAGGCACGCTCCAGTCGTCGAAGCCGGCCCCCACCCTGCCGAACGGCGCGGACGGCTACCACACGATCACGATCGATCTCGCCTGACGCTCCTCTCACCGGCTTCTCAGGACGCCCTCAGCAACCTTGCGATCGCGCGCCCTACCGTAAGGTTCGAGGTCGCTGGAAACGATGAACCGCCCCGTTGTACCGGTAAGGGAGAGGAATATGTCCTCGATCGCGACGCTGAGGTGGGCGTCGATGCTGGGCACGCTGGTGCTGGCCCTGGGCTCCGGTGCCGTGGTGGCTACGTCTCCGAAACCCACACAGGCGCCATGGCATCCGGCCGTCACGCTGTTGCCGAGCGACGCCACGGTCCAGAGCAAGAGCTATGTCTCCTGAAGTTACGTCCCGACATTTCGACGCGCTGGGCTCGACCTGCGAGCTGTTGAGTATTGGGACCGGCCAGGCAGCGCTCGAGCGCTGCGAGGCCAGGGTGCGCGAGGCGGAAGCGCGCTTCACCCGTTTTCTGCCCGATAGCGAGCTGGCGCGACTGAATGCCGGCGATGGCCGCTACCTTCCCGTGAGCCCCGAAATGTTCGCGATGCTGGAAGCGGCCCTCTGGGCATTCGAGGAAAGCCAGGGGCTGGTCAATGCCGCGGTGTTGCCGGCAATGCTGTCTGCCGGTTATGACCGACCGTTCCGCCAGGGGCTCAGCGAACCGGCCTTCGCGGCGGCGGTCCAGTTGCCGCCCCTGCCGGAAGTCCTGCTGCTGGATGCGGCAACCCGGTCGGCCGCGCTCGCCCCGGGAGCCGCGCTCGATCTCGGCGGGATCGCCAAGGGCGCGCTGGCCGACCTGCTCATCGATGAGCTCGGTGACAACGGGGTCTGCAATCTGGGTGGTGACCTTCGGGTTCGCGGCTTGGGACCCGAGGGTGATGGCTGGCACATCGGGCTCTGCGACCGGACCGCGGTGGCCCTGACCGAGGGGGCCGTCTGCACCAGCGGCACCACCCGGCGGCGCTGGGGGCAATCCGCGCATCACCTGATCGACCCCAGAACCGGAATGCCGGCGAGGACGGACCTGGCCGAGGTTTCGGTCGTCACCGACAGCGCGCTTCGCGGCGAGGTCTATGCCAAGTGCGCGATGCTGCTCGGCTCGACCGCCGGCCTCGCCTTCCTCGAGACGCGCGGCTTGCACTTCGCGGCGGTACCCGCGGTCACCTCGGGTGATCGGGCGCTCGGCGCCGCGGCGTGACCCTCGACCAGATCTTCTGGATGACGTCGCGGGCGGCCGCGCTGACGGCCTTCTTCCTGCTGTCGGCCGCGCTGATCACCGGTCAGGCGCTGCGCAGCGCCCTGTTCGAAGGCGCCATGCGTAACCGCGACCTGTCGAGCCTGCACCGCTTCCTCACGGTCTGCTGGGTGCCGTTCGTCCTCATCCACATCCTGGCGATGACGCTGGACGCCGTGGCGCGCATCACGCCGATCGATCTTGTCATTCCCTTTCGGGTGTCCTACGCGGTGCTTCCCATCGGGCTGGGCACCCTCAGCTTCGATCTCCTGCTGATCGTCATCGTCACCAGCTACCTGCGGCGACGTCTCGATCCCACGGTCTGGCGCTGGCTGCATCGCCTGACCTATCTGACGTTCGTGCTGTTCGCGCTCCACGCCCTACTGGCCGGAAGCGACTTCGCCCGCCCACTGGTGCTCGCCCCGACGGCCGGGGTGATTGCCTTCATCGCGATCGTGAGCCTGGCCCGCGTGGCCTTCGGCCGGATGGACGCGACCGCCCGTTAGACTCGTTCGGCACGGCTCGCGCCGCCGTGGTGTAACCGCGGGTTTTCAGGAGGGTAGGGCGATGCGCGTCATGGACGTCGTGAACGAGGCGAAAGGGGCGATGCGGGCGAGCGAGGTGTTCGGACCGCCGTACGAGAAAGCGGGGATTACCATCATTCCCGCCGCGAAAATTGCGGGTGGCGCCGGTGGGGGAGGGAACCAGCAGAATCCGCAGGCCGGCGGGGCCGGCTTCGGAGTGTCATCGCGGCCGGTGGGCGCCTTTGTGATCAAAGATGGCGATGTCCGCTGGGAGCCGTCGATCGACGTCAACCGCGTGATCCTGATGGCGCAGGTCGTGGCGATCGTCGCCCTGCTCACCGTCCGCGCCATCGTCAAGGCGCGGGCCAAGCGGGGTTGATGGCGGCGCCGAGCCTCATCGATCTCGACCTCCAGTCGGTTCGGCGACAGTTCCCATCGCTCTCGCTGACGGTCGATGGCCGTCCGGTCGTCTACCTGGACAATCCGGCCGGCACCCAGGTGCCGCAGCGCGTGATCGATCGGACCGCCGCCTACTGGCGGACGATGAACGCCAACCAGGGCGGCACGTTTGTCACCAGCGTGCGGTCCGACGCGCTGATCGCCGAGGTCCGACAGGCGGCCGCGGCCTTCCTCAACGCTGCCTCGCCGGACGAGATCGTGTTTGGTCCGAACATGACCAGCCTGACGTTCGCCCTCAGCCGCGCGATCGGCCGCGAGCTACGCGCGGGAGACGAGATCCTGGTCACCCGGCTGGAGCACGACGCCAACGTGTCGCCCTGGCTCGCGCTGCAGGAACGCGGTGCGGTCGTGCGGTTCGTCGAGATCCGCGTGCCGGAGTGCACCCTGGACATGAGCGATTTCGAACGGCAGCTGTCGCCGCGCACCCGGCTGGTCGCCATCACCCATGCGTCCAACGCCGTCGGCACCATCCCCGACTTGCCCGCCATCGCGCGCGCCGCCCATGCGGTGGGGGCCTGGTTCTGGGTGGATGCCGTCCACTACGGCCCGCACGGCGCCATCGACGTGCAGGCCATCGACTGCGACTTCCTCGTCTGCTCGAGCTACAAGTTTTACGGGCCGCACCAGGGGTTGCTCTACGGGCGGCGCGAGCTGCTCGAGCGCTTACATCCTTACAAAGTCCGGCCCGCCAGCGATGAGGGTCCGTCCCGCTGGGAGACCGGCACCCAGAATCACGAATGCCTGGCCGGCATGCTGGGGGCGTTCGAGTACCTGGCTGAGCTCGGTGGGTCCGATCGCGTGGTCCGCCCCGCGCTGGTGACCGCGCTCAACCGGATGTCCACCCACGAGCGGGCGCTGGCGGCCCGGCTGATCGAGGGACTGGAGCAGATTCGTGGCATTCAGATCTATGGGATCACGCAACGCGACCGGCTCGAGCGTCGGGCGCCGACGGTCTCCTTGACCTGGCCGCCCTATCAGCCCGAGTCGCTCGCCCGCTGGCTCGGGTCGCACCAGGTCTTCACCACCCACGGCGACCATTACGCGACCGAGCTCATGGCGCGGCTCGGACTGGCGGACAAGGGCGGCACGCTGCGGATTGGAGCCGCGCACTACAACACCGCCAGCGAGGTCGACCTCGTGCTCGAGCTGCTCGCGGGGTACCGACCCGAGTAGGACCTGCCGGCTCATACGCTGATCACGGCGACGCCGGCGAGCGCCAGGACCACGCCGGCCTGTTGCATCCGGGCCATTTGCTCCTGGAGCACGAGGCGTGCCAGCAGCACGGTCGCCACCGGGTAGAGGGACGAGAGGATGGAGACGACGCTCAGCAACCCGAGCGTGGTGGCGAAGGCAAAGAAGACATCCGCGCCGACGTCGAGTAGGCCAACGGCGAACAGCGCCGGAAGGTCAGGCGAAGCGACCTTCACCCGTGATCGAAACACGGCGCCCAGCACCAGGAGCGCCGCGACGCTTCCCGTTCGGGTAGCCAGCACGCCGTAGAGCGCGTCCGGCCGGCTGGCATAGCGGATGGCGACCAGGAACAGTCCAAACGCCAGGGCGGCCAGCAGCGCCAGCCCAACCCCGGGCACCATGCGTCGACCGCCCTCGACGGGACGGCGATCGAACGCCAGCAGCCCGATTCCGCCGATCGCCATGGCCATGCCACCGAACTGCAGAGCGGTGGGTCGTTCCCCCAGGACCAGGCCCAGGACGACCGGAACGACCGGTCCCGTTGCGGCGATGGTCGACACCACACTAACCACGCCGACCGCCATGCCGCGATAGACCGCGCCGAGTCCCACCAGGCCGACCAGCCCGGCGAGGATCCCGGCGATGATCCACGCCCCGGGAGCGACCCGGACGCCGCGCACGAGCACAATCAGCGCAATCAGGACGAGGGTGGGGGGCTGCGACACCAGCAGCACGGTAAGCGCACCGAGCTTTCGGGTCTTGAAGCCGCCAATAAAGTCGCCGATGCCCCAGCTCAGGCTGGCGGCGAGCGACAGCAGAACGGCGGTCAGTCCGCGACCCGCCGCACGAACGTCTGGGTCAGGAGATCACCGAGCCGCTGGCGCCGCCCGTCGCGGAGTACCAGCACGGCGTCGATCGGCCACAGGATCACCAGCACCCCGATCAGGTTGCGCACCGTGGCCCGCCACCAGCCGGGGACCCCGCCCGCCGGGCCGTACACCGAGATGCCCATCATCACCTTCCCAATGGTCTGGCCGGTGCGCGCCTCGATGGGGACGCGATACACCAACGCGATCGCTGTCAGCAGCAGCAGTCCCTCCGGGTCGAGCACGATTTCCGTTTTGTCCACCCCGGAGATCGCCGTTAGGATCAAGATGGCGACGGCGAACACCATGGCGAGGTCGATGAGCCCCGCCCATAGCCGGCGGACTAGCGGATATTGGCGCCAGCTTGGCTCGTCGCCGCGACGGAAGATCGTCGTCTCGACCTGGTCCGCCAGGTCGCGACGGACCCCCAGCACAATCGGCTCCAGCGCCGATAGCCCGCCACGGCGCGCCAGCCAGCGAACCGAAAGGATGACGGCGAGGGCGGCGAGGACCGTGACCGCGATCACGAAGAACCGGTGCTCGGCGCGGTGAAAGAGACTGACCGCGGGCTGTCCCACCAGCGCCCCGAGGCCGACGAAGATCGCGATGTAGACGAATACCGAGGGGATCAGGCCGAGGGCAAAGATGCGGCGGGGCATCCTGCTGACGCCGGCCACCTGGGTGGTGTGGATCCGCAGCCCGGGAATCAGCCGTCCGGCGAACACCGCCGGGGCGCCGCCGCGTCGGAGCAAGTGCGTGGCACGCTCCAGCGCCGGGCGAAATCGCAGCGCCTCCGCGACCCGCATCAAGGCCGGCCGGCCAACGGCGGCGAAAACTTCGCGGCCGATCATGGCGCCGAGGATGGTCGCGACCAGCAGGGCGCTGACCATCGGGACCGCGTCCACCGTATCGCTGGCGATCGCGATCCCGGCCACCATCAGCAGGAGATCACCCGGTGCAAAGGGCACCGGGATGCCGCTCTCCTCGATGAAGACGAGCCCGGCGATAACCAGGATCAGCAAGTCCCCGCTCAAGCTGCCGATGGAGGTGATGGGATTCAACAGACCCTTACTCCTACTTTGCGACAGGCGACCGGCTAAGTGAGAAGCTCGCGGATCAACGGGATCGGCAGGTAACCGCAGCCCAGGAAGGCGTCGTGAAACCGCCTCAGGGAAAACGCGCCCGCCTGCTGTTGCCGGAGCTCCCGTCGCAACTCAAGGATCAACAGCTTTCCCAGAGTGTAGTTCAGGTACAGCGGATCCCACGCACCGCGCGTCGCTTCGCGGGTCGCCGGCAGCTCAGACAAGAACGCGACGGAGCGAAAGGTCTCGATCGCCGCCGCCATCGGCATCGCGTGGCTGTGCAGGCCGAGCGCGACCAGGAAACGAGCATCGCGTAGCAGGGCATCGAGCGACTGGGCGAGCCGAACGCCGGCGTTGGCGGAATAGCCTGCCTCCAGCATCATCGCCTCGCAATAATGGGCGAATCCCTCGACGTTGGCGTACGACCAGAAGAGCTTGCGGGTCAGCGAGCTGCTGCGGCGCTCGTGGAGCGACTGCAGGTAATGGCCCGGGTAGGCCTCGTGCACGGACGTGTTCTCGAGGACGGCGTAGTTCAAATGCCGCAACCATTCCTCGGCCTTCGCCTCCCCCCAGTCCGGTCTCGGGACGGTCACGTAGTAATAGCTTTCGGTGGCGACGGTTTCGAGTGGGCCCGCGCTGTCCATGGCGGCGGTGATGAAGGCTGCATAGGAAGGGGTCGGTCGGACCTGGCAGCGGACTTCCGACGGGATCGCGACCACGTCGTTATCCTGGATGAAGCTGCGCAGCCGCTCGAGCATCGCCGCGACGTCGTCGATGATCGACGCGGTGGTCGGATGGTGATCCTGCACCCGGTGGAGGGCTTCGGTCACCCCGCCGCCGGGGGCCAGCTGCTCCGCCGCCTCGGTCGCCGCGACCCGATTCCGCTCGATGTCGGCGCGGACCATCCGCTCGAGCCCAGGAAGGTCCATGTCGACGAGCTCGCGGGCCGCCAGCAGTCGAAGAAACCGGTCCTCGCCGAGGGCGAAGTTGTCGTGCGCATCAGCCAGGCGGCGCTTGAGGAGGTCGACGAACGCCCGGGTCTCGGTCGCGGCCTGATCGATCGCGCTTAAGGTTTCGGTATCACCCGTGGCCGCCTGCCTGACCTCACCGTCGAGGTACTCGAGCTGGCCGTCGACGGCCTCGATCGCGATTTCCAGGTTCGGTCGCGGCAAGGCGGGCTCCAGGTTGTCGCGAGCCGTCGCCAGGTAGCCGTGATACCCGGCCAGGTGCCGCCGCAGGGCCGCCAGCCGCTCGCGCAGAGGCGCGTAGTCCCGCTTCAGGTAGGCGCTGACATCCAGCTCCGTGCCGTAGCCGGCATAAAACATCGGTTCGCGGAACGGGGTCCGCAGTTCAGTGAGCTCGAATCGAGCGGCGTTCAGCTGCCCGACCAGCGCCCGCCGATCGATGTCCTGCTCCTGGGTCAGCTGCGCCAGCGTGTCGAGCCGAGCGATCTGGCGGTCGATTTCCTCGACCCTGGCGCGGATCGCCGACCGGGAGGGGTCGCCGACGACGCCGTCGAAGCGGTGGTCGCCGGCCTCACGCGCGTGGCTGGGAGAGAAACGGAAGAAGCCCTCGATCACCTCCCGCTCCGCCGCCGCCCATTCCGCCACGCATCCTGAGGCTAGCAGGTGGCCGTGTCCGGATCGTTACAGGGTCCGTAAGGGGCCGCTGTTACGTTGGCGTCACGCAACCATGCGCCAGAGGTCATCGGTCAGTTACCTGAACTTCAGCCCCGGGCGCTCCCTGGCGGCGCTGCTCGTCGCCGCCGGACTGGCGCTCGGGCCGCTGCCGAGCGCATCAACCTGGGCGGTGTCCAACGAGGCGCACCTCGACCGCCAGGTCCTGAAGGCGATGAAGGATGGGCAGTCGATCCACGTCATCCTGATCGGGCGCGGCGACCTGAACACGCTGCAGGCCGATCTGCGTCGGACTGGCGTCAAAAACACGGAGCTCGTCCCGATCGCTCACGGGATCGCGACCGAACTCACCTCCTCGCTGATCACATGGTTCCGCACCGACCCGAACGTGGCCCGCATCGTCTACGACGCGCCGGTTCGGCTGAGCGATACCCCCTTCGACCCGACTGCGCTGGCCACCGCCTACCCGGCGGTCGTCGACGCGGTCCCTGCCTGGTCAAATGCCCTGACGCCCCTGACCGGGCGTGGGATCGGGATCGCCGTCATTGACAGCGGCATCGCGGCCCATCCCGACGTAGCCGGCCGCGTGATCGTCAGCCAGAACTTCAACGTCAATGTCACCGGTACCGACGACGCTTATGGTCACGGCACCGCGGTGGCCGGCATCATCGCGGGCGATGGGACCGCCAGCGCCGGTCAGTACATCGGCATCGCGCCCGAGGCCAACCTGATCAACCTCCGGGTCAATGACGGGACCGGCGGGGCGCCGACCTCGTCGATCATGAACGCGATCATGTGGGCGGTCGTCAACAAGAACACCTACAACATCCGGATCCTCAATCTCTCGTTGCAAGCATCGGTGCAGGAGAGCTACCGCACCAGCCCGATCGACGCGGCCGTCGAATACGCCTGGTTGAAGGGCATCGCCGTGGTAGTGGCCGCCGGCAACAGCGGCCCCGATAGCGCTCTGTATGCCCCCGCGAATGACCCCTACGTGATCAGCGTCGGTGCGAGCGACGACCAGGGCACCGCCGCCACCGCGGATGACACGCTGGCCGGCTTCTCCAGCTACGGCGCCACGCAGGACGGCTTCAGCAAGCCGGACTTCGTGGCCCCGGGACGGCGCATCATCACCGCCCTCGCCCCGAACAGCAGCTTTGCGCTGAACTATCCGACCTTCATGGTCGGCACCCAGTACATCCAGCTGAGCGGCACCTCGGTGGCGGCCCCCGTGGTCAGCGGCGTGGCCGCGCTCTACATCGAGAGCAACCCAACGGTGCGACCCGGACAGCTCAAGGGTGTCCTGCTCGCGACGGCCAACCCAGTCAGTTTCGCCGGAAGCGGGGCCGGCTACCCGGACGCGGGCCGCGCCATCGCCTTCATCGGCCTGGTCGGGAACGCCGACCACGGCCTGGATCCGAACAACTACCTCAAGGTTCTGTACATGGCCGCGCACGGCCTGGCGGTGCTGCCGCTGGTCTCCTGGGACACGGTGTCGTGGGACAGCGTCTCGTGGAGCAGCGTGTCGTGGGACAGCGTCTCCTGGGACGCGGTGAGCTGGAGCAGCTAGCCATGACAAGGGGGATGTCGATCGCCACCCGCTCTTACATTGCCGCCGTCAGCCTGGTCGCCCTTATTGCCGCGGCCCTGCTCTGGCGGAACGGAGCCCCGGCCGCCGGCGTCACTGCGTTTCTGTTGGTCGCCGGACTTGGCGCCCTCGCCCACGCCTATCCGATCCAGGGCTTTCGCCACCAGGCGTACCAGGTGACGCTGCCCTTCATCGTGATCGCCGCGGCCATGTTCAGCGCGGCGCAGCTGGTCGCCTTCATCATCCTGATTCACCTTGCCGAGCAGGCCCGGGTTCGCCGGCGGCCGTCGATTCAGTGGTTCAACGTTTGCAATTACCTGATCAGTGCCGCGATCGCCGCCCTCCTGTTCCACCGGGCGGCGCAGTTGTTGCTGCCGGATGGGGCCCTGGGCCAGCTGATCGACGCCACGGCGGCGGCCTCTGTCTTCATCCTGGTAAACCGGGTCCTGCTGACGGGCGTGCTCTGGCTGGCCCGCGGCCTTTCCCCGCTTGCCTCCGGGTTGTTTCAGCCCGAGATGCTGGCGGCCGACCTGGTGATCGCGTGGATCGCCGGCCCGATGCTGGTGGTGGCCGTCGCCGCCGGAACCTGGACAGTTCTGTTCACCGCCGGGCCGTTGCTGTTTGCCCGGACGGCGCTGACGTCATTGATCCGGCGCCGCCAGGAATCGCCATCGCGGACCCAGGCCCGGGCGGCCTGAAAGCGAGGCACCATGGCTGATCTGCCCCGCATCGCCAGGATCTACGTCGCCGCTGTGCTCGCGGCCGCCGTCGTGGGCGGCCTCGCCGGCGTCTTGCTGGCGCCGCCTCGGCTGCAGCTGGCTCCGGAGGCATTCGTGCTGCTGGTGGCCGCGACCATCGCGCAGCAATTCAAGGTCAAGAGTCCCAAGCACCAGTCGTACTACACCACGACGATCTTCTTTTTCGCGGCGGCGCTGTTGCTTCGCCCGGGATACGTGATCGCGATCATCATCGCGGCGCATGCCGCGGAGCTGTTGCGCGTCCGCTATCGCTGGTACATCCAGGCGTTCAACGTCGCCAACTTCATCCTCTGCTCGATGGCCGCTGGGGCGATCTTCGCGGCCGGTGAGTCAGGCAACAGCCTGGGCGGCGGGCGGGCGGTGTTCTTTGCGGCCCTCGCCGGCGTGGTGTTCGTCATTCTCAACCATTTCCTGACCGCGCTGGTGATCATGTGGGCGCGCGGCGTGCCGATCGCGCGGGCGGGCACGATGGACTGGGAAAACCTGGGCACCGACCTGGCACTGATGTCGGTGGGTGCGCTGGGCTGCATGTTGTGGTTGGCCAACCCCTGGTTGGTGCCACTGTGTCTCGGCCCACTCTTTCTGATCTACCGGTCATTGCTGGTCCCGACCCTTCAGGAAGAGGCGCGCACCGACCCCAAAACCGAACTGGCCAACATGAAGCACTGGAACCAGGTGGCGCAGGCCGAGGTGGAGCGCGCCCGTCGATTCGATCGGCCGCTGAGCGTCGCGCTGGCCGACCTCGACCTGCTCCGCGACATCAATAACCGGCACGGTCACCTGCTCGGTGACCAGATGATCCGCCGCGTCGCCGAGGCGATCCGCACGGCACTCCGCGAGTACGACCTGCCGGCCCGCTTCGGCGGAGACGAGTTCGCCGTGCTGATGCCGGAAACCAGCCTGGCGGAGGCGATGACGGTGGCCGAGCGCATTCGCCTGGGCGTCGAAGCCATCGAGCTTCGGCTGTCCGACGGTACTCCGGTGAAGGCCAGTGTCAGCATCGGGGTCGCCCTGTTTCCGAGCCACGGTCGCGGTGCCTCGGACCTGCTGGCCGCCGCCGACCGGGCCGTGTACCAGGCCAAGGCGCTCGGGCGGAACCGGGTCGCCGCCTTCGCCGACGTGGACGGGGAGCGGCTGCGGCCGGTCAGGGTACCGTCGTCGGCTCGGCGCGAAGTCGGCTAAGCGCTACTTCTTGGGGCGCCGACTGCGTCGCCGGTCGGCATGCGCCCGCAGGAAGGTGTAGGTTTTCTCGGCCGCGTAGCCCCGCTGGACCGCGTCCTGGATCCGCGGCCAGAATTCTTCCTTCACCCAGTTGCGGGCCACCAGCACTTCGATTCCTGACAGGCGAAGGTCGCCACGGTCCAGGTCGGAGGAGGTATCGCTCCGTTGCAGGGCGCGAACCGCATCGAGGCTGAGGTTCGGCAAGAGCCACGCTTGCGGGATGACAACTTCTGCCTGCCCACGCGGCTCCTCTGGCACGGAGCAACTATAAACGGGCCGCGCCGTATATGCTGCTCAGGTGCCGGTGCTCAAAACGCTGCACGTGTTCGGCGCAATCTTTCTGCTGGGTGGCGTCACCACCCACGCACTGCTCCGGCCAATGGCCGCGAGGGCCGCAGAGACCGCCCAGCATGCCCTGTATCAATTTGCCTGGCGCGTCGAGCTCGCCATGGTGTACACCGGCTCGGCACTGGTCCTGATCACCGGGCTCTTGCTCTGGATCGGCCACTTCAAGCTCTTCACCGGCTGGTTGCTGCTGGGCTTCCTGCTCTACGCCGCCGCGGCTGGTCTGGACGGCGCCTTCCTGGCGCCCAACCTGCGGCGAGCAAGGACGGCTGCGACGGAGGCGTCGGGCGGCGTGACGGCCGCCGCGACGACCATCCAGCTGGTTGCCTGGCTGCTGCTCGTCATCGTCGTGTTTCTGATGGTGGCCCAGCCCTTCTAATCGAGGTGTCTGCGAGGCCGCCGCTCGGTCCGGTCACGCTCACCGGGACGCATATTCGCCTTGAGCCGATGCGACCGGCGCATGCGGCCCAGCTGCTCGCGGCGGGGCAGCCGGCGGAGATCTGGGAATGGATGCCGACCCGTCCCATCTCCGCGGAGACCGTGGACGCCTGGCTGGCCACGGCCATGCAGGCGGAGTCCCATGGACGCGAGTACCCCTTCATCGTTGTCCGACTGAGCGACAGCCTGGTGATCGGCAGCACCCGCTATCTCGACGTCCAGCAAGACGACCGCACGGTCGAGATCGGCTGGACCTGGTATACGCCAGAGGCCTGGGGTGGCGTGGTCAATCCGGAAGCCAAGTACTTGCTGATGCGTCACGCCTTCGAAGACTGGCACGCGATCCGGGTGGCGCTGAAAACCGACATCAAGAATCTGCACTCCCAGGCCGCCATCAAGAAGTTGGGGGCGCGCTACGAGGGCACCCTGCGCAACCAGCGCGTCCGTCCGGACGGAAGCTATCGCGACACCGTGATCTTCTCCGTGATCGAGAGCGAATGGCCGCAGGTCAAAGCCGGCCTCGAACAGCGGCTGCGCGCTTAGCCTTTCCCGCCCTTCAGTAGCCGCAGACGAATCTCCCTCCCCGTGGTGGGCGGGCCCGCCGGCCCACGCGAGCCGCCGGGGCGTCGCCCCACGCGAGCCGCGCTTGAGTGCGATGCGAGCGTTTGAGACGCTGGAATTTGCGATGCGAGCGTTTGAGGCGTTTCCGGGGAGGGGGTCGCCTTGCGGCGGATGCGATATCCGCTGGCGACCTTGGCGGCGGCGGCCTGCGCGGCCGCGATCAACTCCGGAGCCGCTACATCGGCGTTGGCGAGCGTATCCGGCTCGAACTCGACCATCTCGCTGATGCAGATCTCACGCTGGGGATCGACGATGACGACGGCGACGAAGGGCTGCTCGGTTTTGATGCTCGGATGGATCTGTGACCACGGAATGACATTGCCCATACCCGGAGCCTAATGGCCGGTTTTGACAGCTGTATGTCGCGATCTACGAGCTGGTGACTTCTTCTTGTTCCTCGGCCTGGTCGCGGCTGGACCCGTTGGCCGGCATGGCTTCCGCGCTCGCCGGGAGCAGCGACGGACCGGGCAGCCGGATGATGGTCCAGTCTCCGGACTTCTCGGCCCGGTCGGCCAGCCCCTCGTCTTTTGAGAAGAGGATGATCTGGTGGTCCTCGCCCAGCCGTCCCAGCTCATCGAGGGCGGCGCGCATCCGCCGGCGGTCGGCATGGACCAGCGCCTCGTCGAGCAGGAGCGGCGGTGGCTCGGCATTGCCGCCGATGATGCGCGCCAACGCCACCCGCTCCAGAAGGTAGATCAGCGATCGGGTGCCCAGGCTCAGGTTGTCGACATCTTTGAAGACCCGCTGATCCTGGGTCTTGACCTGGAGCGCGAGATCTTCGCCAATCCGGACGTCCCGGTAGCGGCCGTTGGTGATCGGCGCCAGCTGCCCCTGGAGTTGCGACTTGAGCCGCGGAATCACGGCCCGCCGCACGGACTTGGCCGCGGCTTCCAGCGTCTCGATGGCGAGGTCGTACGCATGCGCGTCCGCCTCCAGGTCCTGGAGTTGTTCGCGGACGGTCGCGATCTCTTCGTCAAGGGCGGCCACATCGCCGATTTGAGCCAGCCGGTCGTTGAGCAGCTCTTCGGCTCGAGCGCGTTCCTCCTGGGCCCGCTCCTTGGTACCGCGGTGCTGATCGCGCTGGCGTTCCAGCTCGGCGAGTGGCAGGGTCGCGAACTCAGCGACCCGAGCGGAATCGACGTTGCGGCTGATCTCGCTGAGCTGCCGGCCCAGGTCGTCGGCCAGCTGGCGGAGCGAGGGCGCTTCGTCGGCCTGACCGGCGCCGCGCTGCGCTTCCAGCTCGGACAGCCTGGTCGATGAGGCGCGGTAGGCCTCGGCACTACCGATGCCCGCATCCCAACCGGCGGCGGCCCGCTCCATGTCAGGGTCGGTGATCCCCGCCGGGGCGTAGATGGCCGACAGCTGCCGGGTGTAGTCGTCGGCTTTCCCGCGCTCGGCGGCACCGCGCTCGCCCGGCGCGCGCAGCTGCTCCAGTTGCGCATCCAGCTGCTCGATCCGGGTCCGAACCTGCTGCGCGGTGCGGGCGGCTTCGCAGCTGGCGATGAAATCTCGCGCCGCGCCCAACGCCTCTCGGCGGTCGAACCCGAGACCGTCGAGCAGGCTGTGGAGCTGCTGCCGCAGCGATTCGCGGCGCTGATCCATCTCCGACTCGGCGGCCATCGCCTCCTGCGAGCGCCGGCTGGCGGAGGTCCAGGCCAGCGTGTCCTGGGCGAGCGACTCGACCTGGCGCGCCGTTTCGTCTACAGCCTCGTCGGTCGGTGCCGGTTGCGGCAATCCCCACGAGCCCACCAGCTCGCGCAAGCTGCGGCCGGCCAGCTGGGCGCGCTCCTCGAGCTCGGTGGCTTGACGATCGAGTTCGAGTCGTGTCGCGTCGTAGCGCACCTTCTGCAAGTGCTCGACGAGCGCTTGCTGCAGCTCGCCCGAGCTGCGAACCCCCCACGGCTGGAGGATCTCACGGCGCTTGACGCGGGCCTCGTCCTTGGCGTGCAAGCGCCGATCCACCTCGCGGACCGCCGCGCCCCGCACCCAGATCCCGATGCCGGTCGAGAGCACGCCCATGCCCAGCAGGAAGAAGGCCGCGCCAGCAAGGTAGATCGACCCGTTCGTCTGAAGGGCAAGGAAGGCGACCAGGATCGCGAGTGCTGTCAGCAGCAGACCCCCGAGCATGGCCCCGAGGAAGGTGCGCTGCCTGCTGCGGGCCCGTTCCGCCATGGCCTCCTCGCGGCGCATCGACTCCTCGGCTCCCTGGCCGGCCTTGATGACCTCCGGAACTTCCTTGTAGCGGGCGATGTCGTGCTTCAGCTGCTCCAGCCGGGGCGGCAGCTCCGCGCCGGCTCGCCGGCGGGCTTCGAGGGCGACGTTGTGGCGTTCCCGCCACTCCGAATAGACCCGCTGAAATTCCATTTGGCGGGCGGGCCAGTCGAGGTTCTGCCCGATCAGGCCCGGATGGCGCTCCGCGATCCGCCGGGCCTCCTCGGCTGTGGTTTGGGCTCGCAGGTGGACCTCCGGCGCCTGGGCATCGGCCACATTGAGCGAGGAGAGCAGCTCCCGGACGACGGGCTCCTGGTTGAGGGCGGCCGCATCAATGCCACGGGCGCGGGTTTCATGCCCCTGGGCCTCCGAGTCGAGTTTCTGCCGCTCGGCTTCGAGCTGCTGGACCGGGATCGCGGCCTCGGCCGCTCGGCGCTCGAACTCCTCCTGCGCCTCCCGGGTCGCGCGCAGATGGCTGCGCAGCTCTTGCACCTCGGCCTGGCGATCCAGCGGGAACATCGCGAACCGGGTGTGTTCCTCCTGCCGGCCTCGCTCCGCGGCGATCGCCTGCTCCAGCGCGTCGACCCGTTCGAGCCGGCGCCGCGCCTCCTCCAGGCGGGAGCCGAGAATGGCGGCTTCCAGTGTCTGCACGATCGCCAGCTCCGCTTCGGTCAGCGCGCTGACGGTTTCCCGTTTCTGCGCCAACTCGTCGACGGCAGCGCGCGCCTGCCGGGCCGCGGCGAGTTGCCGCTCGAGCTCCGCCAGCCGGCTTTCCAGGTCGTGCAGGGGGCCGGTACGGCCGCGCGGTTTGCCGATGCGCTGCACCCGCTCCTGTCGCAATCGATCCAGCACTCGCTGGGCCGTCCGGTCGGGGGACGCCGAGTCGGCCAGTGCCACGATCGCTTCCTTGATGCTGCCAGCGTCTTCCAGCCGCATCACTTCACTGCGGGAGATGCAGGCGGTGTTGGTGTAGATGTCGCGGCTGACGCCAAGCAGCTGGCGGCCGAGGTGCAGCTCGCCGCCGGCGTCGCGCTCGAAGCGCTCGCTCAGGTCGGTACCGGTCGTGACGTCGACGACCCGCACCGTTTCCGCATCGAGGTCGCGCTCGACGCGGAGCTGGGTCCCGTCTTCCAGGGCGAATTCGAGGGCGAGGCCGAAATCGCCGCCCTGCCAGGGGCGCCACCGGTCGGCGCGTTCCACCAGCGTTGTGCGGGCGGAATTGCTCGAGTGCAGACCGTAGAGACCGGTGACAATCGCCTCCTGCAGGGTCGACTTGCCAGCCTCGTTCGGGCCGACCACCAGGTTCATGGCGGGACCGAACCGCAGGTCCATCGCCTGCAGGCTGCCGAAGCCCTCGATCTGGATACGGGTCAGCCGCATGGCGGATCCACCTCGGTCACCCTATCGGTCATTGTTCGAAGGCGTCGAGCGCCAGTTGCAGCGCCCGCCCGGCCGTCTGTTCCTCCTGCCGCGATTCGCCCTTGTGGTCGACCAACTTTCGCACCATCTCGCCCCGGCTGGTGAATTCCTGTGCAGCCCCATCGAGGTCGTGCGAAACCCGCGAGCGGTCGTGAAACTCGAGGTACGCGAAGCCGTCGCTGCATTCCATGGAGAGCGCTTTGGGATCCAGGCTCAGCGACCGGGCGCGTTCGCCGACCAGGGTGGCGCGAATCACCCCACCTTCGAGATGCTTACTCTCGCGCAGCGCCATGACCGCGTCGCGGACATGGTCGGGGCTGCTCATGCCGGTGATGTCGATCGTCTCCTGCGCGAACCGCCGCTGGTTGATATCTTCCAGCAGGACCTGGAGCGCGCCCTCGTCGTCGATGGTGACGAGCGCGGTGCAATGTCGCCCGGCTTCGTTCCAGCCCAGCGGTTCCGGGCTGCCCGGATAGGTGATCCAATCGCTCGTCCGGGCATCGTGGTAATGACCGAGCAGCGCGTGGCGAAAGCCGGCCTCCTCGACCTGGTTGGGCAGGATGGGCTTGTAGGGTGTGACACCTTCGGGCAGCTGGCTCATGTCGGAGCCATGCAGCAGCATCAGGTGCGTGCCCAGCTCCTGGCGGACGACATCGCGCAGCGGTGCGTCGGGAACCTCGGCCCGCATGAAGCCCGCGGTCCAGACCTGGACGCTGCCGTAGCGGTACGGGCGGAGCTCCTCGTGAGCGGCGATCGTGACGTTCTCCGGCCAGCGCAGGTAGCGGTAAGGCGAGCTCGGCACGGCCGGATCGGCATGGCCGGGCGCGATCAGCACCGGTATGCCGGCGGCGCCCAGCGTCTGCACGACGAAGCCGGCCGTCTCGCGGGTGACGTGGTCATGCTCGAAGAGGTCGCCACCGCAGGTGATCAGGTCCACCTGTCGTTCGCGGGCACGGTCGACGATCCGCTGCAGCGCGGTCCGGAGATCTTCGCGGCGCCGCTGGGCACCGACTCCGTAGAGGCGCTCGCTCGCGAAGGATCGGTCGAGATGCAGGTCAGCGAAATGGAGCAGGCGAAGGGCCACAAATCCCCCGTAACCACGCGAATTGTGCCTGTCGCGATGGCCTAGGCGAGCGCGAAAGCAGCGCCCATTATAAAGGTTGGCCCGAATTTATTCTGAACTAGACTTTCCACGTAAATGGGCTCCTTTGAGAAGGGGGATCGCGGCGCCCGCATCCTGAAGATCCAGACGCTCCTCCAGGGGAATCCGCGAGGCCTGACCACCGGCGAGATCGCCCGCCGGACCGGGGTCAACCCGCGAACCACCTACCGGGACGTGCGCGCCCTCGAGGCGATGAACGTACCGATCTACGAGGACCGGGGCCGGATCGTGATCGACCCGAACTACTTCATCGCGCCGGTGAAGTTCACCCTCCGCGAAGCGATGGCCCTGCTGATGGGGGTGCGGTTGATGTCGCGGCACGCCGACGAAGCCGATCCGGACGTGGCCGACGCCTTCACCAAGCTGGCCGCGGTGATGCCAGCCCCGGTCGCCGAGTACGTGCACGCGACCGTGCGCCAGATCGCCGCGCGGCCCCCGAATCCGGCCTACTCGCGGATCCTGCAGACCATTGCACTCAGCTGGGCCGGTCAGAAGGCGGTCCGCATCTGGTACCCGAGCGCGGACCACGAGGTCAAGCCGCGCGTGATCGAGCCCTATTTCCTGGAGCCGTCGCTGATCGGACACAGCACCTACGTGGTGGCGCGCGATCGTGGGCGGGGGGAGATGCGGACCTTCAAGCTGGAGCGCATCAGCCGCGCCGAGCAGACCAGCGAGACCTATCAGATCCCCTCCGACTTCGATATCAACCGCTACCTGGCAGGCGCCTGGGGGATTTTTCACTCCGGCGAGCCGGTCGAGGTCCGGCTGCGCTTCTATCCCCCGGCCGCCGCCCGGGTCAAGGAATCGATCTGGCACCCATCGCAACGGCTCACCGAGGACCGCAAGGGCGTGGTGACGCTGACGGTCACCGTGGCCGGAACGGTCGAGATCACCCCCTGGATCCTCGGATGGGGCGATGTCGTTGAAGTCCTGGCGCCGCAGGAGCTGCGGGAGAAGATCGGCGCCACCGGGCTCAAGATGGGCGAACGCAACCGCCTGCACCAGCCGGTCGTCAAGAACGGTGGGCTACGCGGCGACCCGCGGCGACTTGCCGCAGGCGGGACACGGCGACCCCGCCTTTAACTCGGCCCGTTTGAACGCGTGACCGCCGCAGTGGGGGCACAGCGCGCCGGGCCGGAGTGAGTGGCCTTGCTCGGCCTTCTGCATCCGCTCGCGAATGTGGCTATCTTCCTCCGGCGGAATGAAGCGCGGGTCATCGGCCGAGAATTTGACGCTCACGCCGCCTTCAACTCCGTTGGCTGCAGCGCCTGTGGGCGTACCCGTTCGGCGATGGCGCGCCCGATCACGTCGGGGTGCAGGTCGACGCCACGCTGATAGGGATGCACGCTCAGGATGGCGGGCACGGTGCGGTTCGCCACCTCGATGTCGAGCACCCGGCCGTGCAGCGTGGTCATCGGGCCCCAACCGTCCCAGGTCCGCATCCTGCGCCACCAGAAGTAGCGGGCCACCGG
This sequence comes from Chloroflexota bacterium, assembly GCA_005881215.1. Taxonomy (GTDB): domain Bacteria; phylum Chloroflexota; class Dormibacteria; order CF-121; family CF-121; genus CF-13. The sequence continues at coordinate 34,400 of VBDZ01000010.1, forward strand.
CCCACCCATCGCGATCACGACCTGCGGCGAGATGCTGGTCAGCAAGCCCTGCAGGTGGCGGTCAACGCACTGGTTGATCGCGCCTTCGGTGACGCGGTCCGGATTCTCCGTCGCGCAGTGAACCGCCCAGGTGTGGAAGGCGAAGTCCAGAACGTCGTGCTTATCCAGCTTCTGGCCCATGCGGCGTCGCGCCTCCGTCAGAACTGCGCGAACGTACTGGAAGTAGGGGTGTGGGGTTTCCGACGTCATGTGATGCTCCAGCCGCGCCTCGTGCTCCAGCCACTCGGTGAACGCCTCATTGCTGGTGCTGGACAGGTCGAGCGGGCTCGGGCTGATGAAGACGACCGGCGCTTGCGGATTACCAAATCCAATTTGCGGCCGCCGAAGAGGTTGTGCCAATCCGTTGCAGGGACTGTCGGAGCCGCGGTCGGCTTCGGCGATCGCGCAGCCGTGCAGCCGCTTGAGCGCGTCGGAGCCGAAGAATTGCAGGTACTGCTGGCCCTTGCTCACGCTGTGAGTTCGACGCAGAGAGATGCCGCAACCTTGCGCGAGGCCGCGGACGGCGGAGGCCATACGATAAGAAGGTGGCTGCAGTACCGGCGATAACGGTCTCCGAGTTGCGGGAACGGCTGGGCGCCGAGCCGAGGCCGTTCCTTCTCGACGTCCGGGAGCCCTGGGAATTCGTCGCCGGCCATGTTCCGGGCGCGCAGCTGATCCCGCTCGGTGAGTTGGAGCGGCGGGTTTCTCAGATCCCGCGCGATCGGCCGATCTTCGCCATCTGCCATAGCGGGCAACGCAGCCTGGCCGCGGCCAACTACCTCCTGGCGCTCGGCTATCGAGAGGTGGTCAACGTCGACGGCGGCACCGCCGCCTGGATCGAGCGCGGATACCCGGTCGACAAATAGCCTTTCCGCGACAGACAGCTGTCAAAACCGGGTGCTTGACTTTCAGGATGAGCCCACCCACCATGATCACGACCATTCGTCTTGCCTACGTCCTGAAGGAGAAGCCGTGAGCGTCCTGGAACTGGTCCTCGTCATCGTGCTGCTGGCCGCCGTGCTGGTGCTCCTCGCCATGCTCGTGTTGCGCCGGCCCGCCTCTGGGGGCGGCGCCTCGGACGCCGTCCTGCGCGCGCTCGCCGATCTCGGGGCACTCAAGTCGAACGTCGACGCCGTGAGTAATCAGCAGAGTTCGCTGGGCCAATCCCTGGGCATGCTGCAGGCGGCCGTGCAGGGTGTGGAAACAAAAGTCATCGAAAGTTCCGCGGGCGTCCGCGACGCCATCGGGAAGGATCTCTCCGACGCCAGGCTGGTCGTCGAGCGGCTGAAGGTCGACGCTGAGGAACGGCGACGCATGGAGGAGGACGTGCAGGCCAGCGCCCGCCGGATCGAGGCCGTCTTGCTGGGCAGCCGCACGCGTGGCGCCGCCGGCGAAAACATCCTGCAGGATGCGTTCCGGCAGTTCCCGCCCGAGATGATCGACATGAACTTCCGAGTGAATGGCAAGGTGGTCGAGTTCGCCCTCGTGCTCGCCAACGGCAAGCGATTACCGATCGATAGCAAGTGGCCGTCACCCGAGTTGCTCGACCGGCTGAGCGATGAGCTTCAGGAGCCGTCGAAAGAGGCGGCCGTCGTCCAGGAGATCGAGCGCGTCCTGAGGCTGAAGGTCCGCGAGGTGCGGCAGTATATCGATCCGGGGGCGACGCTGGCGTTCGCGGTCGCCGCCGTCCCCGACCCGGTCTTCAACGCCTGCCGCCGGGCGCACCTCGAGGCCTATCGGGAGGGCGTGATCCTGATGCCGTATAGCATGACGATCCCATACGTGCTGGCACTCTTCCGGCTGCACCTGCAGTACGCTCGCTCGATCGACCTGGAGAACCTCGAGGGTTACCTGCAGCAGATCGACGACAACGTGACCGCGCTCGACCGGGTGCTGGAAAACAGCATCGCGCGGGGCAGCACGATGATTCAGAACGCCTTCAACGATGCGAAGCGCAACCTGGGACAGATGCGCGGCGCCCTGGCGGCAATCCGGGCGGTGCCGCAGTTACCGCTCAGCGAGGAGCCCGAGATGGACCAGGTCGAGGAACACGACCTCGCCCTCTTGATGGGCGGTCCCCGCCGAGGTTAGGCGAGCCCGGGGGTGCGCGCCATCCGCATGATCAGGACCAGGAAGGCGATGAACCCACCGCCGAGCATGTAGGTCAGGGTGCTCGGCTGATCGCCCGAGCTGTCGACCACCAGGCTGTCGCTCGCCATGACGCTACCGGCCTCGTTCGTGACCTCGATTGCATAGGTCCCGCGCGCGAGATTGTCCGGAAGCTTGATCAGCGCGTGATTGGCATCGGGCACCTGGATGGTGGTGGCCAGCCGCGTGCCGACCTGCACCTTAGTGGCCGGCGTCAGGAACTGGCCAACGATCATGATGTTCGGTTGCACAGTCGGGTTCACCTTCAAGGGGTTGACCTGGTAGACCTGCGGCAGCCGCACGGTCGTGGCGTGTGGCGCGGCAACCGGCGGCAGCGGCTTCGGGGTGGGGGCGGTTCGCGCGGTGCTCGCGAGCACCGGCGCGGCCGTGAGGCCGAGCGCGAACAGGGTCAGGAGTCCGCCGATCGCCATCCTGAGTGCAGCCATGGATTCGCTCTACCTTGGAAAACGTCTGCGACGCTGCCAGTCAGGTGGCGAAGCGGACCATTCCGCCTGCGCACACGGACGTAGTTGTAACCCTGATCGAAACGAAACAGCCCCTGCCACTCGGCAGGGGCTGTAGTTGGCGCTGGTTTAGCGGCTGCCGCCTCCCGGCCAGGTCTGCTCGGGAGGACGCTCCCCGATCTTGATTCGCTCGGAGCTGCCGCCTAGCGAACTGGACTCCGACTCGCTGCCCATGCCCGATTCGCTGCCAAACCCACCGTAGGTCGGCATGCTGGGCGCCGGTTCCGGCGGCCGCGCCACGGGGCGCCCGCTGCTGAATGACGTCGCGGGCTTGGGAGCGGCTGGTTGCGCCGCCCGCGCCGCCGGCTTCGAGGCCGCTTTCTTCGTCGTCGCGCGCGGGGTGCTCCGCTTGGCGGTGGCGCGCTTCGCGGTGGCGCGCTTTGCCGTGGCCTTCCTGGCCGTGCCCCGCTTCGCCGTGCTGCGCTTGGCGGTGGTCCGCTTTGCGGTGGTCCGCTTCGCCGTCGACTTCTTCTTGCCGCCAGCCCGCTTTGCGGTCGATCGCTTGGCGGTCGATTTCTTCGATGACTTCTTCTTTGCCGGCATTTCTCCTCCCTTCGGCTACGCGACCTCTGGATCGCGCGTGGTAATACGTGCGGATGAGGACCGCTGCTGTTACCTGCGAGTTATAGCATCGGCATCCGGCAAAGACAAGCATCTTTCCGGTGGCACCGGGCTCAGTAACCGATAACGGTACTCGTCCCCGGCCTGGGATCACCGGCGCCCACCAGCATCGTGCCATCCAGCTCGATCACCTGCGCCGCGCCGCCGGCTTCCCAGTCGCCGATCAGGCCTACCTGGTGGCCGCGCTTCCGGAGCGATTCGGCGATTGCCTCCGAGAATCGTCCTTCGAGCTCCAGGCTGGCATCGGTCCACGAGGTTTGGGAGCCCATCCGCCACCGTGGCGCATCGACGGCGGCCTGTGGCGGCATTTCCCGATCCGCGATGTTACTGACGAGCTGGAGGTTGGTCTGCACCTGCCAGAAGGAGCCCGGGGTGCCGCCCACGATGTGGGGCCGCCCATCCCGGAGCAGCATCCACGAGTTCAGGGTGTGAATCGGCCGCTTACCGGGGGCGAGCCGGTTTGGGCTGCCCTCTTCGAGGCTGAAGCAGCCCATCCGGTTGTTCAGCAGGATCCCGGTGTCGCCGGCCACCACCCCGTTTCCGGCGTACAGGCTGTGAATGTAGGAGACGACATTGCGTGCCTCGTCGACCACGCAGAGATAGGTGGTGTCCGGGTGACCGGCGGGTTCTGGCTGCAACGGCAGGGCCCGGCGTTGATCGATCCGGCCAGCCAGGGACGCGGCGTGTGCCTTGGAAAGCAGCGGGCCGAGGTCGGTGGGGCTGACCCGGGGATCGCCCACCCGGCTGAGCCGCTCCCGGAGGGCCAGCTTGTGCGCCTCCACCTGGAAGTGAACCCGATCCACCGGGTCGCTCGGCACCCCGGCGCTCTCGAGGATATTGAGCGCGATCAGGAGGATCAGGCCCTGCGATACGGGCGGCTGCTCCAGTACCGTCCAGCCCCGGTAGGTGGTCCCGATCGGCTCGAGGATCTCGGTGCGATGTTCGGCGAAATCACGCTGGGAGAACAGGCCGCCGGCGCGGTCCGAGGCGGCGACGATCGCGTCGGCGATCCCGCCGCGGTAGAAGGCGCTCGGCCCCTCCGCCTGCAGGGTCCGTAGCGTGCGGGCGAGGTCGGGCTGACGCAAGACGGCGCCGGCGGGCGGGGGATGACCGTCCGGAAAGAAGATCGCCCGGGTCTCACGGAACGGCGCCGCGACCGCTGCCATCTCGCGGTTGTTGCGCGCCTGGCGCGCCGTCAGCGGAAATCCGCGCTCCGCGTAATGGATCGCGTCCTCCAGCAGGGTGCCCAGCGACATCGTGCCGTGACGCTCGAGCGCCGTCCGCCAGGCATCGACCAGGCCGGGGACCGTGGCGGCCAGCCAGCCGGACTCGGGGATCCGTCCCTCGGCCAGATAACGGTCGACGGTCGCGGCGAGCGGTGCGGCGCCGCTGCCGTTGATCGCGGTCACGGTCTTTCGCTCCGCCGACGCGATCAGCAGGAAGGCATCGCCACCAAGCTGTCCACTCCAGGGCTCAACCACCGTGAGGACCGCCCCGGCGGCGACGGCGGCGTCGAGCGCGTTCCCCCCGGCTCGCAGCACCCGCAGCCCGGCCGCGCTGGCCAGTGGATTGACGCTCGCGATCATTCCGTGAGGGGCTCGACGAGGTTCCTGGGCCGGCCAGCTATCGGTCACGGGTGTCGCGGAATGTCTGGCACCTTCAACGCGCATTCATCCAGTCGAGCACGGTGGCGTACACGGCATCGTGCTCGAGATCGACGGTGATCGCATGGCCGGACCGCTCGAACCAGACGAGCCGCTTGTCGGTCGATCCGAGGCGAGCCATGATGTGCGGCGCGTTCGCTACCGGGACCGTTCGGTCGTTTCGGCCCTGCATGATCAGCGCCGGCATGGTCAGCTGGGGCAGCTCCCGCTCCACCAGCCGGCCCAGTTGCATCGTGCTCTCGATGCACACGGTGGGACGCCGAGCATAGCTATGCAGCAGGCGCACCGCGCTCGGGTCGCCCAGGTCATTGTTTCCGGTTGGAACGTGCCAGCGGACCAGGTACTTGACGCCACGGATCCACGTGATCCGCCAGTCTTGAAAGAAGCTCGGTGAGGTCGGCGCGCCCATCGCGATCACGCCCTTGAGGTCGGGATGGGCGGCGGCCAGGTGCAGCGCCAGGGTGCCGCCCAGCGACTGGCCGCAAACGAACACCTCCGTGCAATCCTGGCGCAACGTCTGGTAGGCGAACTCTGCCGATGCGGCCCAATCCTGCCAGCGGGTCCGGGCCATGGCCTCCGGGGTCAGCCCGTGACCGGCAAGTAACGGTCCGATGACGTCGTAGCCGCGAGCGGCGAGGAACTCGCCGAGTCCGCGCATCTCCGGTGGGGTGCCGGCAAACCCATGGATCAACAGGCAGCCCCGGGTTCCGCCGCGGATGCGAAATGGCTGCAACGCCTCCGGCTCGGCCGGCGAGCTCCAGACTGAATGCGTGACCACGGCCATCAATTCGAAGTCTATCGGCCCGCAAGTTCGATATAGCGCGCTCGGTTATATGGGCCGGCGAGGTGTCGCTACCGGTCCCCGAATCGGGTGACCGTAACTGGGGGGTGAACTAGCGAGTGGCGATCGTCGGATGGCTCATCGCACTGCTCCTGGGCATCGTGCTCGCACTGTTCTCCGTGGGGAATCAGCAGTCGGCAACGATCAACGTGCTCGGCACCAGCTACCAGGAAATCCCGACCTGGGTCGTGATGCTGGCCTCCGCGGCGCTCGGCGCCCTTATGGTGCTCGTCATCAGCCTGGTCGACCGGGTGCGCTGGTTCATGAGTACCCGCTTCACCAAGAAGGTGCTCACCGAGCACAAGCGGATGATCATCCAGCGAGATAACCGGATCGCGGAGCTGGAGCAAGAAGTGCTCCGGCTACGGGGCGCCGCCTGAGGCAACGATGCTGAAAGCTTGCCCGCAGTGCGGGTATCGCTATAACGCGCCCGAGAACCAGACGTGCGGCAAGTGCAAGGGCTGGCTGGGCGGTGTGACGGCCGCCGCCGCGGTGGCCGCACCGGCGCAGCGCTCATCACTGGTTCCTCGATCCCTGCCGGAATTCGCCTGCTACCTGCCGGTGCCAATCGGCGCGATGCTCGGCTTTCCCAACCCGATCGGGGCGGCCTTCGGACTGCTCATGAGCGCGCTGCTGATCAAGGTGGTCCGGCTCGACATGGAGCGGTTCTCGAAGGGACTGCTGGTCGGCATCGTGATTGCGGGCGTGTTCTTCGTCTACTTGATCTTTCTGCTGATCTTCAGCTTTCTCTTTAACCTGCTTGAACCCGTCCTTCAACCGCTGGTAGGGCGCACCTTCAAGCATTAGGCGTCGGCGTCCGTGGGGCCGCGCCGCCGCTTCCTCGCCCATACCGTCCTGATCGTCGCGCTGGTGGTGGCCGCCATCCCGGCAACGCTCGGCTCGAGGACGACTCCCCATCCCGCGCCCGTCGCGCTCAGAGGCCCGAGTCCCTCGGCCACGCCGCTTCCGCCCCCCTCCGTACCCGTCGACGAGCGGCCCCAGCCGCTCTCGCTCGATCTGGCGGTTGGGCAGATGATGGCGGCCAGCTTTGGCGGCCCGACCATCACCGATGGGCTGCGCCACCTGATCCTCGATGAAAAGGTCGGCACCGTCCTGCTCTTCGGCGACAACTTCACGGACGCGGCCAGCCTCGCCCGGCTGACAGCGGACCTGCAGGCGCTTGGACGTCAGGCCGGCCTGCCCGCGCCGCTGCTGGTGACCCTCGACGAGGAAGGTGGGCGGGTGATGCGGGTGACGGATGGGGTCGCGTCGTTGCCCTCAGAGCAAGAGCTGGGCGGCCGCGGCCCGCAGGGCGTGCACGACGCCGTAGCCGCCACCGCCGTTGGGCTCCATCGTCTCGGGGTGCAGCTCGACCTGGCGCCGGTAGCGGACCTGCGAACGAATCCCGCCGATGCCGTGATCGGCGACCGCTCGTTTGGCGGCGATCCCGCGGTGGTCGGTCCGTTGGTGGCCGCCGCCGTTGGTGGGCTGCATGACGGCGGGGTGGCCGCCACCCTCAAGCACTTTCCCGGTCTCGGCGGCGCGGCGGGCGATCCGCACGCAGCCATGCCGTCGGATGGCGAGAGCCTGAACCAATGGGCCGCCACGCAGGCGCGCAGCTTCCAGGCTGGGATCGACGCCGGGGCCGACGCCGTGATGACCACGGCGGTGGTGGTCCCGGGTCTCGATCCAACGGGTACGCCAGCGCTCTTCTCCCGCGCCGTGGTGACGGGGCTCTTACGGGACCGATTGCACTTTCAGGGCGTCATCGTGACCGACGGCCTGGGCATGGGCGGGATCACGATGCTCTACAGCCTGCCGGACGCCACCGTGGCGGCCGTCCGCGCCGGGAATGACCTGGTGCTCCTGAACAGCGCGGATGCCGCCTACCAGGCGTCGGCCATCGAGACGGTCAAGCAGCAGGTGCGCAGCGGGACCATCTCGAGCGACCAGGTCCAGGCGTCGGCCGCGCGGGTGATCGCGCTCCGGGCCCGCTGGCCGGTGTGGGCACCGTCGTTGATGGACCTGTCCGCGGCGCCTCCGACCTTCGAGCTCGCGGCGCGCCGGCGCTGAATCTCAGCGAGCGATTCGCTCGATAACCTGGGCGAAGCCGTCGAGGTCTTTTTCGAAAACGGTGATCGATGAGATGCCGAGCTGTTCGCGGCGACGCTCGAGCGTGGACGCGACCTCCTCGACGCTGCCGATCAGGACGAGCGGCGAGACCAGTAACTGATCCGCCGGCTGCTTCCAATTGGCCGACAGCGTCCGTGCGGCGGCATCGCGATCGCTGGTCACGGTGACGGCTTGCACCAGGGTGTTGAGCTCCAATGTCGAGAATCGATCGCCCGCGGCTTCCTTGATCCAGGCGACCTTTACCCCAAAGGCCTGCTCCGTCGCGTCCGCAGTATCTAGCCCGCTGCCGTCGGCGCGGGAGCGCGGCATGAGGCTGACCACGTCCGCTTCTTTCGCCGCGAGTGTGAGCAGACGCCGCCCGCCGCCGCCGATGGTCAGCCGGGGATGCGGCTGCTGCACGGTCTTGAAGCCCGCCGTCAGCGCCTTCACCTGGTAATGCCGCCCGGTGAACGTCACGGGGTCCCCCGTGAGCAGCCGCTTGATCAGCTGAACCGCCTCGGTCAGCCGTTCAACACGGGTGCCACCCGGATCGAATCGAAGGCCGGCGGCGTCATACTCGCTCTTCAACCAGCCGGCGCCGATGCCAAATTCGAAACGGCCCTCGGTCAGCAGGTCGATGGTGGCGACCTCCTGGGCCAGCAGCGCGGGGTGGCGGAAGTCGTTGTCGTAGACAAAGCTGCCGACGCGCAGCTTCGACGTCGCCTCCGCGGCGAGCACGAGCGCCGGGGCGATCGCCGGGCGGGCACCGAAATGGTCGGAGATCCGCAGGCTGTCGAACCCCATGGACTCGACTTGCCGAGCGAAGGCCATCCACTCGACCTTCGGCCGCGGGTGATGGGTACTGAGGCCGAACCGAAACGGACGGGTTATTGCGGAACAGGCTCCCTCCCCTTCGTGGGGAGGTCGTCAATCTCCCTCCCCCTTGTGGGGAGGGTCAGGGACCGGGTAGGCCGTACCAGCCAGTTGAGCGCATTGACGTACGCGTTGGCCGCCGCTTCGACCACGTCGAGCGCCACCGCCCGGCCGACGACGACGTTCGAGCCCTGGCTGAGCGTCACCACGGCTTCGCCGAGCGCATCGCTGCCCTGGGTCGCCGCCGCCAGGCTGAAGTCTTCGAGCTCGGCCTGCACGCCGGTTACTTCCTGGATGGCGCGGAAGACCGCGTCGAGCGTCCCGTTCCCGGTCGCCCGGGCAGTCGAGATGGTGCCCTCATCACTGACGGAAACCTCGGCGGAGCTCGAAACACCGCTTTGTGCGTTGACCTGCACGTCGCGCAACGCAAAGCGTCCGGGTGTACTCCGGCCGAGTGCTTCCTCCGCGGCGAGCTTCAAGTCTTCGGCGTAAAGCGCGCGCTTGCGCTCGGCCAGGCTGAGGACCAGAGGGTAGACCGACCCGAGCTGTTCTTCGTCCAGCTGGATTCCCATCGAGGAGAGTTCTTCGGCCAGGCGGCGCCGGCCCGCCGTGGTGCCGACCTGACCGAACTGCGGCGCGTAGCCCAGATCTGCGGGGTCGATGAACGCCGGCACGATCGACTTCGGACGGCGCGGCGGACTGAAGACCGTAGTGGGAAAGACGGCCCGGACTTCTTCGATCCACCGCTCCCAGCCGGAATAATCCATGGTGGCGAGCATCGCGACGTAGGCGTCGAAGCGAACCAGCAATGCCGCCGGCTGCTCGTGATGTTTGATGATGAGTGTGGTGCCGCTTTCCTCCAACGCTTGCAGGATGGGATCGAGATTACGCGCCAGTTCGGGAGCCGAAATGACTTTGAGCACGACGTCATCGTAGACCCGCGCTCGACTATGGTCAAACGCCTTCGTTGGTGGATCGTGGTCGGATTCCTGGCGATCACGAGCGCCTGTCAGTCGACGCCCACGGCGCCCTCACCCACGCCCAGTCCCAGTCCGTCCGCATCACCGCTAGCCGCCTGCCCAGCCATACCCGCACCGACCGCGCCACAGTTCCTGCTCCAGAATCAGCCGGCGCCCGATGATCTGGCGTTCGACAGCCACGGCCGTCTGCTGATCAGCGACATCACAGCCGGCACCGTTTCGGCCCTGAATCCGGACGGATCGGTCGAGCGGATCGCCGGCGGTCTCTCCGCCCCGGAGGGTATCGTGCTCGCCGCCGACGGGCGCATCCTGATCGCGGAGCAGGGCCGTAATCGCATCGTCGCCATCGACGCGCAAACGCATGCCGTCACCCAGTGGCGTACGTTTCCAAACCGGACAGGACAAGACGGGATTGACGGCATCGGCCCTGTGCTTCCGGCTAAAGACTCCCTGGGCAATCTTCTCCCGACCGGTGACAACGTGATCGTGCCGGACAGTCCAAACGGTGTGGTCTGGCGGGTCAGCGCCGACGGAAAGAGCGCGACCCAGATTGCAAGTGGGATGGTGCGTCCGGTGGGAGCGGCCGTCGACCGCAATGGGCGGACCTTCGTGGCCGACGAAGGTGGAACGCTCTGGGTCCTCGATCCGTCGAAGCGTCGGTTCGCCACGCTGCCAACCCCCGACGACGTCTTAGTCGGGCGAGGCGGGCACATCTTCGTCAACACCCTTGGCGACAACGCGATCCATGAGCTCGATGGCCAGGGCCACCAGGTCAGCGTCATGTCCGGAATCCAGCAGCCGCAGGGGATTGCGCTCGACGACGCGGACAACCTCTACTACACCGAATTCCTGAAAGGTCGGGTTGCGCGCGTGGTGCGGACTTTCGTCCTCGACCCGGCGAAGGTAACGCGTACCGCGCCGGGGCGATACCTGATCTGTCCGGTGATCCGGCGAGCGCAGAGCTTCACCAGTCCACTCAGCCTCCAAGCCGGCTCGGGTCTCACCACATCGATCCTTCGCCTCGTGCAGCCAGGTACGGGCTCATCGGGCGCACTGGAGGTGGAGACACCCGATCGATCGATCGGGATCTTGGTCAGCGATGGTGGCCTCTTATCGCAATCGCAGAGCGTTCCCCTGTCGCCGTGACTTATTCAGTTCCCTTGATCGACGCCAGGGGCACCAGCTCGTGCTCGATGGTTGCCAGACCCGCTCGGGTTACGGCTTCGACGACCTCGCGCGACGATTTGTAGCAATCCTTCGATTCATCGATCGGAACCACGCCATCGGTGTTCACGATGATGCCCGCGTCTCGGTAAGCGGCATTCACCTCGTCTTGTTTGAGGCCTCTCTTCGCTGCGTTGCGCGACATCCGGCGGCCAGACCCGTGGTTGACGCTGTAGCCGCTGACTTGAGCGTGTTCCGCGGCTCGGAGGATGAAACTCGAGTCACGATTACTGCCAGGGATGAGGATGGGATGCCCCGCTTGCGGGTCATCGTAGCCGGCGGGAAACGCGCGCGTTGCCCCCTTGCGGTGGACATGGACCCAGCCGAACTCGGGATGATGTTCCCGCTGGACCAGGTTGTGACTGATCTCGTAGACCAGGGATAGCGGCTTACCGAAGACCTCTTCGAAAGCGATCGCGATCTGCTCGAACATGGCGAGCCGGTTGACAATCGCGAAGTTTCCGCCGGCCGCGACCGCGTTCAGATAGTCGCGATAGTGTGCCGACTGCGGGGTGAAGTAGCCAAGGTCGAGCGCCTTGATCGCCGGATTCTCCGCCTTCGCCAGGTGGAAATAGTTGGTGGCCAACCCGTGGCCGAAGCCGCGGCTGCCAGAGTGCAGCTGCACATAAAGCGTGTCGCTACCCAGGTTGCCCTGGAGTTCGATGAAGTGATTGCCGCCGCCCAGCGTCCCCAGCTGCGGGATCCCGCGCTCCGGTCGTCCCGGACCACCCCATGGGGGCTGCCAGGAGTCATCGACCGGGAGGCGGTCGCGTTCCGCGCGTGTCCGGTCCACCCGCTCGCCATAGTGCTGGGCGTAGTAGGCGGCGCCGCCCCGGATGATCGCCTCGAATTGGTTCTGCGTCAGGGTCTTCAACCGCGTGCGGCTGACCTTGCCCGGTCCCAGCGCCACTCGCCGCGTGACCTCCTGATTGAAGCGCCGACGATTCTGCGGCGTCGCGGCGGCGACCGGGACCTCACTCGAGGCGCTCATCATTCCGCAGTTGTGAACGAAGACCCCGGCATCCAGGGCAAAGTTGCCGTATTCGGGCACGGTCAGACAATAGACATCCTCATGACCATCGATAACCTCAACGGAAGCGACCTTGTGGTTAAAACCGTGCCGCCATCGTCGGTGATTGTTGATGCCAAACCCGCCGACGACTGACTCGCCGCAGCTCTCGCAAAGATGGGTGAGATGGGCGACCTCAGACGACTTCGCTCGACCACGTTCGCTCTGGTTGTAAGCAAGGAGGAACGCTTTCCCGCGCTCGCCTTTGCCAGCGACCGATTGCCTGAAGTGCTCAGGTCGCTCGCGCATGTAGCGCTCCAGGTTGGCCGTGCCCCTAAGGGCGAAATAGAGGCGCCCCTCAGGAGTGCGTGCCTTTCTGGCTAAGGCTGCCAGTCTTGCCGGTTCAAGCCTGTCGCGGTGACGGGCGATATTATGTCGCCCGTTTTGATGGTGGTACCGGATATGGTCGCGGTCTCCCATGAACTGCAAGTTGTCGGGGCGGCAATCGTCCGGCGTGAAGTTCTTGTGATGAATGACCGTGCGCTGGCCGGGGAAGGACGGAATCTGCCCCATTAAGGAGGCGATAGCCACCGCGGGCGAGACGGCTGTAGAAAGGCATTAGGGAGGTGCCGGGCGAGAGCGATCGTGCTTCATGCCAACTTCCGTCGCGAAGCATGAATTGGTGGTCGGGCGTGCAATCGATCGTCGCGCCATTGTCGAGCGTCACGCGAACGAGTGCCGCCCTGCGCCGGGTCAGCTTCGCAGTAGCCTTGGCCGCGACGACCCGATGCTCCGAGGTGAGGGACAAGATCCAGTGCTCGCCGCCTGTGTCAGCTAGATCCCGGAGGGTCCGTGGCCCGTCGAGCGTCGATACACGAGTGCCTCCCGTGAAGCAGCCGATATCGTAGCCGACAGGACCCAGCGCCACGGCACCCGACTGCGCGTCGGTTAGTAGCGCCGTGCCAATTGGGACGCCATAACCATGGTGAACGTCGGGCGTGATCGCCACCAGTTTCACGCCGGGAAAGGTCGCGGCATTGACAATCTGCGGATAGATCGACTCCTCAAGTTGATCGAGGAGGTTGGCTGTTAGGAAGAGCCGCACCGGGACTGACCCGATGGCCTCGGTATGCAACGTGTAGTAGCCGTAACCCGAATCTTTTACCGCGAGCTTCCAAGTCAACTGACAATCCGCTCCACTGTTGGCCGTAGGGTTCCTACGGCAAGGAGATCATCGCACCCATCATGCGGGCCGGCCGCGACAGCTATCTGTCGCGAAGTCACCACAGGTCAAAGTCCGATGGGAGGCAAGCCTAGAAAGGCTTCCTATACTTGGCTCGTATGCCGACTACCAAGGGCGGCCTCGAGGATGTCATCGCGGCGAACTCGGCCATTTCGGACATCATCGGTCCCCAGGGCAAGCTCACCTACCGCGGCATCGACATCCACGACCTCGCTCGCCACTCGTCCTTCGAAGAGACGACCTACCTTCTCTGGTTCGGCACGCTGCCAACCCG
>VBDZ01000120.1 GCA_005881215.1 Chloroflexota bacterium
AGTCCTCCCACACCCACTCGGCGTCGATCCCCTTCCGGATGCGCTGCACCCGCCCCTCCATGTTGGTGACGGTGCCGTCCTTTTCGGTAAAGGCGCGTCCGGGGAGGATCACGTGCGCCAGGTCGTCGAGCGGCGAAGCCGCGAAGCGGTGGTAGACGACCAGCGGTAAGGTCGGCAGCCACATCGATTCGGCATCGGTGGGCGTGAAGCGGTTCAGCGGGCTCGATTCGTGCACGTAGAGTGCCCGCAGCCCGGCCCCCGGCCACTCCACCCTCCCCTTCCCACTCTGCCCGTTCAGTGACGCGTAGCCCGGACCGAGGTGCGGCAGGATCCTGAGATCTTTGGCGCCGCGGCCATTCGGGCCGACGGTCACGAGTAGGCGGCGAACGGTGCCTTTGACCTTCTTGCCGAGCTTGCTTTGCAAGTCGAGCGTAGCCTTCTTGTTGGCCTCGCTGGCCAGGATGCCGACCGTCTGCGCCTCGGCCGGGATCCGGTCGAGCGCACCCTTGACGTCCGCGGCGCCAACCCTGTGGACCGTGACGCCCTGGCGCTGGCTCTTGAACAACCGCAGGTGGAGGACCGGCGCGGCATCGATGACCTCCTGGCCACCCAGCACCACGACGTGGTCGCAGCGCTCGATGTCCGCGATCGGCAGGGTCATGTCATCCGGTTCGGGGTCGGCCACCACACCGCTCCGGTGATCCAGGTGGGGCGATTGCAGCACCTCGCGGAAGAGCCGCCGGAAGAGGAACAGCTCCTCATTGGTGTCGGCAGGCGAGGCCCAGCCGGCGACCTGGCCGCCGGCCTGCTTGAGCGCTTCTGCAGTGAAGGCGATCGCCTCCTCGAAGGAGACCTCTTCCAGCACGCCGTTGCGGCGCACCTGCGGCCGCTCCTGGCTCTTGCGCTGGAAGTTCGGAAAGCTGTAGCGGCCGTAGTCGCACAGCCAGCTATCGTCGACCGCGAGATTCTCCCGTGACTGGAACCGTCCGATCCGGTTGTTGCGGGCGTCGATCTGGATGTTGCAGCCCATGCTGCAGCCGGGGCAGACGCTCGCCGTCCGATCGAGGTCCCACGGCCGGCTGATGAAGCGATACTGCCGCGCGGTCAGCGCCCCCACCGGGCAGATCTCCGTCCAGTTGCCCTGGTAGTTCGACTGCGCCGGCTCGTCGTTGAAGGTGCCGATGATGGTGTGCACCCCGCGCTGGATCAGGGCCAGTTCCCGCTCGCCGGAGATCTCCTCGCTAAAGCGGGTGCACCGCCAGCAGAGGATACAGCGCTCGCGATCCAGCACGATCTTGTCGGATAGCGGCACCGCCTTGTCGAAATGCGCCTTTTGGAACTCGTAGCGGCTGGCACCCGGTCCATATTGAAAGGTCTGATCCTGCAGCGGGCATTCGCCGCCCTTGTCGCAGATCGGGCAGTCCAGGGGATGGTTGATCAGGAGGAACTCGAGCACGCCCTTCTGGTATTTGTTCACCTGGTCGGTGGTGGTCTTGACCGCCATGCCTTCGGCGACGTAGACGGCGCAGGCCGGCTGCAGCTTCGGCATCTTCTCGACTTCAACCAGGCACATCCGGCAGACGGCGACCGGCGCCATCTTGGGATGCGAGCAGAAGATCGGGATGTCGATGCCGACCTGCTTGGCGGCGTCGAGGATCAGCGTGCCCTTCGGCACCGTGACCGATTGGCCGTTGACGGTCAGCGTGACCTGGTCGGTCTGCACCGACACTAGGCGACGGCCTCCTGGACCGACTTCTTGAAGGGGCAACCTTTCTCCGAGATGTGCTCCTGGAACTCGTCGCGGAAGAACTTGATCACGCTCCGCGGGAACCAGGTCGAGGCATCACCAAGCGGGCAGAAGGAGCGGCCATCGATGTTGTAGCCGATGTCGAGCAGCAGATCGATATCGCCAGGTTTCGCGTCGCCGCCTTCGAACCGGTCGAAGAGGTTCGCCATCCAGAAGGTGCCCTCCCGGCAGGGGGTGCACTTGCCGCAGCTCTCGTGCTCGAAGAACTTCACATAGCGGCGGGCGGCATCGACCATGCAGGTGGTCTCGTCCATCACCACCATCGCGCCGGCGCCGGCCAGCGAGCCGGCCTTGGCGATCGCATCGAAGTCGAGGCCGACGTCGAGGTGCTGGGGAAGCAAGACCATCATCGAGGCTCCGCCCGGCTGGAACGCCTTCAGCTTGCGGTTCTTCCAGACACCCCCGCCGTGCTCCTCGATCAGCTCCCGGATCGGCGTCCCGTTCTCCATCTCGTAGTTGCCCGGCCGGTTGACGTGCCCGCTCATACACCAAAGCCGGGTGCCGGCGCCGGTCGGGGTGCCCATCGCCTTGAACCAGTCGGCGCCGTTGAGGACGATGTGCGGCAGGTTGCAGACGGTCTCGACGTTGTTGACCACCGTCGGCTTCCCGTACAGCCCCTTGACCGCGGGAAAGGGTGGCTTGAGGCGGGGCTCGCCGCGGTAGCCCTCGAGCGAGGTCAGCATGGCCGTCTCCTCGCCGCAGATATAGGCTCCGGCGCCGCGGTGCAGGATGACGTCGATGTCGTAGCCCTTCCCCAGCACGTTCTTGCCCAGGTACCCCGCCTGGCGAGCCTCCTCGATGGCCCGCTCCAGCGCTTCGGTCTGGGGCAGGTACTCGCCCCGGATGTAGATGACTCTCTTCGATCAGGTAGCGGTCTTTGAAGCAGCCGGGTTCGCTCTCGTCCGCATTGCAGACGAGGTAGCGGGGGTACATGCCTTTCGGCAGGAAGCTCCATTTGTTCCCGGTGGGAAAGCCGGCGCCGCCGCGGCCGCGCAGGCCACTCGTCTTGACCAGCTCGACCAGCGCATCCGGCTGCATCTCGAGCGCCTTCTTGAAGCCGGTATAGCCCCCGGTCTGTTCGTAGACCGCCAGTTGCTCCAGGTTCTCGGTGGCGAAGTCCTTCGTCAGGAGAGGCTTGATGCCCATCAGTTCTCCGTCTTCCGGGCACGCGGCCGCGCGGGCTTCTTCGCCGGTGCGGGCTCGGGGAGGGGGTGCTGCGGCGCGCCGTGCGCCGCCGGCTCTTTCCTGAGCCGCTCGATGATGGCGTCGATCCGCTCGGGGGTCAGGTTCTCCTCGAAACGATGATCGACCTGCATCATAGGCGCGCCGCCGCAGGCGCCGAGACACTCGATCGTCGAGTGCCAGGTGATGGCGCCGTCGGCGGTGGTCTGTCCATCGCGCACCCCCAGCTGGCGCTTCAGGTAGCCCGCCATCTCGTCTGCCCCACGCAGCATGCAGGGGGCGTTGACACAGATCACCATGTCATGGCGGCCCTCCGGTCGGGTCAGAAACATGGAATAGAAGGATGCCGTGGCCTCGATCAGGGACGGCGGCAGCCCCAAATGCTGGGCGATCTCACCCATCGCGGCGTCGGTCACATAGCCCTGCTCGTGCTGGACCGCCCAGAGCGCCGGAATGATGGCGGACTGTTTCGAGGGGTACCTGGCGGCCAGCTCCTGGATATGCGTCACGGTGGAGTTGGCCAGTGGCATCAGCGGTCACAATCTCCGAGGATGAAGTCGAGGCTGCCCATGATGGCGATCACGTCCGCCACCAGCACGCCCTGCACCAGTTTTTTGAGCGCCTGGAGATTACAAAACGACGGTGGCCTGACCTTCATCCGATAGGGCTTGTTGGTGCCATCCGAAACCAGGTAGAAGCCCAGCTCGCCCCGGGGGCTTTCAACGAAGGCATAGACATCGCCGACCGGGCCCTTGAAGCCTTCACTGACCAGCCGGAACTGGTGGATGACCGCCTCCATGCTCTTGCTGAGCTCGCTCCGCGGCGGCAGCGCGACTTTACGGTCGCCGGTGATCCAGGGCCCGCTCGGCAGGTTGTCGACCGCCTGCTGCAGGATGCGCAGGCTCTGGCGCATCTCCGCCACCCGCATCCGGTACCGATCGTAGCAATCGCCGTTGGTCCCGACCGGCACCTCGAAGTCGTAGTTCTCATAGCCGCAGTAGGGGAAAGCTTTGCGCACGTCGTAGTTCACCCCGCTCGCGCGCAGCACCGGACCGGTGACGCCGGCGTCGATGGCCTCCGCGGCCGAGATTACCCCGACCCCCTCCAGCCGTTGGTGCCAGATGGGGTTGTCGGTCAGCATCGACTCGAAGTCGTCGAGCCGGCCGGGCATGACATCGATGAACCGCTGCAACTGGTCGAGCCAGCCGTCCGGGAGGTCCCAGGCCACTCCGCCCACCCGGGTGAAGGAGGTCATCATGCGGACCCCGGAGTAGGCCTCGTTCAGGTCGAGGGCGAGATCGCGATCGCGCCAGGCGTAGAAGAATCCGGAGTAGACCCCCAGGTCGAGGCCGGTGGTTCCCAGCCAGAGCTCGTGGCTGGCGACCCGGGCCAGCTCCATCATGATCACCCGAATCGCCTGGGCGCGCGGCGGCACCTCGACGCCGATCAGCTTTTCGACCGCCGAGACGAAGCCCACGTTGTTGATCGGCGGGGCGAGGTAATCCATTCGATCGCTGAAGGTGATGCCCTGGGTATAGGTCTTGTCCTCGAAGGACTTCTCGAACCCGGTGTGGAGATAGCCGATATCGGCATCGGCGTCACGCACGATCTCGCCATCCAGCTTGAGCCGAACCCGCAACACGCCGTGCGTGCTCGGATGGTGTGGCCCCATGTTGAGCTCCATCCATTCGGTTTCCGGCTCGTGTTCGGGGCCGATCGGCTCCTGGGCGATGTCGGTCTTAACCACGGATGGCGTCGGGCTCCAACCCTTCGAGTTTCTGATCGCTGAAGATCACCGGCTCCCCAAAGGAGACGTAATCCTTGCGCAGCGGGAACCCCTCCCAGCTCTGTGGCATGAGGATGCGCCGCAGGTCGGGATGACCGTCGAAGGTGATGCCGAAGAGGTCCCAGGTCTCGCGTTCGTGCCAGTCGGCGGCCGGCCAGACCGAGGTCAGGCTCGGCACATGGGGGTCGGGCATGCCCGCGGTGGTCTTGATCCGGATCCGGGTCTTGTTGGCCAGCGAGCGAACCTCCCAGACGACCGTGAAGCGGGGCTCGCGAGCCGGCCAGTCGACCGCCGTCGCATAGAGAAGGTAGTCGAATCCCTCCTCGGACTTGAGATAGCGAGCCACCTCGACCAGCGCGCCGGGCTCGAGCACGACGCTGAGGTCGCCGCGGAAGTCGGAGCTCTCCTGCAACCCGGCCCCGAACCGGTCCCCGATCCGCTGCACGAGCGCGTCGTCAGGCAGGGCGCTGGACCAGCGGTTCACCGCGGATCTTGCGCTGGAGCTTGATGACGGCGTCCAGCAGGGCCTCCGGACGAGGGGGACATCCCGGCAGGTAGATGTCGACCGGGATGATCTTGTCGACACTCTGAACGATCGCGTAGTTATTGAACATGCCGGCCGACGAGGCGCAGGCGCCCATCGCGATCACCCACTTCGGCTCCGGCATCTGGTCGTAGACCTGGCGGATCACGGGCACCATCTTGATGGCGACCCGGCCGGAAACGATCAACAGGTCGGACTGCCGAGGGGACGCCCGGAAGAGTTCCGAGCCAAACCGCGAGATGTCTTGCCGCGGGCCGACGGCGCCCATCATCTCGATGGCACAGCAGGCGAGGCCGAAGAGGGCGGGCCAGATCGCGCTCGACCGACCCCAGTTGATCACCTTGTCGAGGGTGGTGGTGAGGACGTTGTCGCCGAGCGCGTTCAGCGGGGTCGGACCGGCGGCGCGGCCGGTCTGGAAGGGCACCGGCCGGAGCTTCAGCTCCCCCATTCGAGCGCTCCCTTACCCCAGACGTAGATCAACGCCACCAGGAGGATGGCGACGAAGACCGCCATCTCGATCACGCCAAACCAGCGCAGGGCGTGCAGGATGACCGCCCAGGGATAGATGAAGATCGCCTCCACGTCGAAGATGATGAACAGCATGGCGGTCAGGTAGAAGCTGACGGCGAACCGCCGGCGTGCGCTGGTGCGGGGGACGATGCCAGACTCGTAGGGGAGATCCTTGGCCTGGGTCGGCCGGCTCCCGGCCAGCCAGGGCGGGAGAAAGAGGGCGATGAGGCCGAAAACGAAGACCGCGGCGAGAAAAATGAGCAAGGGTAAATAGTCGCTGAGCACGGTACGCGGCTAGTCTAACAAAGGGGATTCTGAATACCGGCCGCAGATCGACAGCGGCGCGGCGAATCGGGTCTGCGCCCTATGGCCGCAGGTCCTCGAGCTCCCAGAGCGCGCCGGCATGGTGGGCCGGGGGGAAACGACCGTCGGGATTCTCTTCCAGAAACTGCCGGCTATGTTTGCGGAAGCGGCACACCGTGCACATGTACTGACCCGGGACCGGGATGGGGTCGCCGGGCTTGAACCGGTCGCCGATCCGGACGCCCTTTCCCGGCTCGGGCCGGGGCGCCGCCTCCCCGGGTGTCCAGGCGCCGCTTTCCACCAGGGGTCGCGGCGGGACGGCGCCGTTCGCGTCCGGTTTGACCGCGGCTGCCGACTTCGGCTTGGGGAACCAGGGAACCGCCGCGCCGCCGGGCTGATGTGGATCGCGGGTCCAGCCCAACGCGTTGATCTCGTTCAGCCAGCGCTTGAGGTAGACCGTCTGCTTGATGTCGCCCACGTCGACGATCTCGGTGAAAGGAATGAAGAGGTCGGGCTGGCCACGCTCGACCACCCGCATGTAGGAGTCCGTTGACAGGAACAGGGACTGGGCCGGGCCCTCGAAAATCTCCCGCACGACGCCCAGCTCGCCGTCGCGCGCCTCCACGGTGTAGCCAATCTTGACGACCCACTGGACTACGGGCATGAGGAAACTCGCAGGACCATGGAATCGCGCGTATTGTAAGTCACGTGGGCGACGATCGGTTCGGGCCCAACACCGCGGAGGTCGAGGCCTTCCTCGACCGTCTTCGCGGCATGACGCCGGCGCAGTGGGAAGCGGTGACGAAGGCGGCCCCCGGCATCGGGGCGATCCCGGACCTGGAGATCAAGCAGTCGCCGGAGTACTTCAAGGCGCTGGAGGTTGCCACCCGGGTCGCGAAAAGCAACGTCTTTCCCGGCTCCGAGTCCGCCTTCTTCGACGCGATGCGCACCGCTCAGCTGGCAGCGGACGCCAGTGTCTTCCAGCCGTCGACGCGACCGGAGCTGGCGAGCTCCGCGGTGGTGGATGAGGGTCTGCCGCCCGACGCCGAAGCGGAGGCGATCACCCGCATCATGTCCACGGCCTACGAGGAGGAATCGTGGCGGCGGGTGATGAACGCCTGCATGATCGCCGCCGGCGCGCTCGTCGTCCGCCAGGCCATTTCGGCGGAGACCTTCAAACAGCTGTACACGCCGTTCTCCCGCCGCTGAGGCCCGTTCCGGCTCAGGCGGTGTCGCTTGCCTCGCTCGAGGCGAAGGATGAGCCCGCGGACGGGACGTAGATCTCGCTCACGACGGTCCCTGCCGCCAGCCCGGGGCTCGGAGAACAGCTCGCGGTGCCGGCCGACAGCTGCACCGCGCACAGGTCGGCGCCATTTGCCCGGAAGGTCACACTCCCGTCGCCGCTCCCGCTTGGTCCGCCGTTGACCGTCGCGGTGAAGACTTCGGGGCTGCCGGCGTGGGACACGGTGATCGTCGTGCCCGTCAGCGCGGCGCCGATGCTCGCGGCGTAGGTCACACCGGCGGCGGTCCCGCCGCTGTATTGGGCGACCAGTGCCTTGCCATTGACCGTCGCGTAGTCCGTGATGCAGGTCGCCTGGCCGCCGCTCACGGCGGCGCTGTCGCACGCCGAGCTGATGCTGGCTGAGCCCGCTTTGAAGCTCACCGACCCGGTTCCCGGGTTGGGCGCGCCGGTGGCGGCGATCGTCGCCGTGATGGTCACAGTCGGCGTCGTCGCGTACGGTGTCGTCGGACCGCCGCTCAGCGACGTCAACGTTGGCGCCGTGACCTCGAAGGAGCTGCTCGTTGCGCCCGTCAAGGTGCCGTCGCTCGCCGTCATGCTGTAGCCTTTCCCGGCCTTGTCGATGGAGAGGCCACTGAACGAGGCGTTGCCACCCACGGCGGCCACGGTCACGGTGCCGCCCAGCATGCCCGCCGATGGGTTGGCTCCAATCGCGAGTGTCACGCTGCTGGTGTCGTCGATGACCCGGTTCCCAGACTGATCCTGCACCTGGACCGTGAGCGACAAGGGCGCGCCGGCGGCGACGGTGGCGGGCGGGGACGCGCTGACCACCAATTTCGCCGGGGCGACCGTGGTCACCGTGTCAACCGTGGACTGCGACGCCAAGCCGTTCACGCTCGGCACGAGCAGCCGATAGGAGTAGGTCGTGGATGGACTCAGGCCGGTCGCGGCAACCGTGAAGTCGAGCGGGGTCGTCTTGTCCGTCAGCGGCGGGGTCGCGTAGCTGTGCTGCTCCGAGGGATTCGCCAGGTTCGTCAGGACGAGCTGGCCCGAGTGGGCAGCTCCCGTGGCAAAGCCGCTCGGGTCGATATGGCCGTGCAGCCGCGCGCTGCCGGCCCCGACCAGGTCGGCCACTGCGCTGACGCTCACGGCGGCGAGCGTCGTGGTATCCGCGACGAAGGTGGGCGATGCCGCCGTCATCAGGTTGTGCAGTGGATCCGGCACGCAGTCGCGCGCCCCGGACGCCGAGACGGTGTGCGTTCCGTTGAGGGCGAGCGAGGCATCGATCGGCGCATCCCCGATCCAGGTCCGCGGATCGTTGGCCTTCCAGCCGCCGGTAAAGCTCACCGGGTTGCTGGCGTAGCTCACGGCCGGCTGGGTCGGATCGGGGTTCATGTTGCGACTGAACGCCAGGCTGGCCTGCACCCGGCCGGTGCCCAGCGATCCATTCGCCTTGACGGGATCAAGGGGCTGGGTCGCACTGGGCTCGCCGGCGATGGTGATCGTGGCCGCCGGATTCTGGGTGGTGAAGTAGGTGCTGACCGCCACCCCGCCGGATAGCTGCCCGCTCGGCCCGGTCGCCTGGCCCCACCAGTTGTTCTCGGCGCTGGCGCCCAGAAACGCGGTCACCCCGACGCCGGTCGAAAAGTCACTCTCCTTGACGGTGAGCTGGGCGTCAGCGGTAATTCCGCCCGACTGGAGGCTCGAGCACTCGATAGTGACCGCGGCCCCCGACGTCTTCACCGCCGGGCTGCCGTCGTTCGTAAAGACGTTGCGTTGAAGGTCGGCGGGCGAGGTCTGAAGGTTGATGGCGATCCCACCGACGTGATCGAACTGATTGTCGGTGATGGTGTCCGTGTGGCCGCTGTTCGTGCCGTCAATGCCGTCATTGCCGACCCCGCTGAAGGCCACGTTCGTCACGGACAGCGAAGCGCCGCTGACCGCGATGGCATTGTGGGCGATGTCGTGCATCGCGCCACCGGCGTACTGCAGGGCACCGCCCGAGACGGTCAAGCCGTCGTCGAAGCCGATCCCCACGTTCGTCAGGGTGGTCCCGGCAGTGGCGTTGATCCCCGCCCAGTCACCGCTGGCCGCCGCCGGGCAGGAACCAGAGGCTTTCTGGAGGAAGACCGAGTCGTACCCGGCGCTGCAGACCGCGATCGGAAAGCTTGCGTCCTTGAGGCTGGTGAAGGTCGTGCTCGTCGCCAGCAGCGCGCCGTTGACCTGGATGGTTCCACCGAGCACCTTGACGATGTCGCCGGCGTTCGTTTTCAGCATGCCGTCGACGGTCAGGCCACCGTCGAGCAGGTATCCGAAGTGGTCGGCCGGTACCGGCGGCACCGCGACCGGCGCCGTGACGCCGGTGGTCAGCCAGGTCAGCGGCTGGGTTGCCTCGCCGTGGACCACCATCGCATCGAGGCCGTTGCCCGCGCCGTGATTGCCTGCCACCGTCGTCGTGCCAGGTTTCAGCTCGAAGTCGGCTTTGACGGCGCTGAGGTACACGGCGGGATATCGGAAGGTCGTTAACGGTCCCCCGCTGCTGTTAACGGTGTTGCGATTCAGGCTCAACTGGTCCGCGCCCGCCAGCCGAATCCCGTAGGTGCCGGCACCGGATACCAGGTTGTCACTGATGACGGTGGGACGTCCGCCGAGCCCGCTGGCCACGACGCCGTCTTTGCCGCTGGTCGTGATGGTCACGTGCTCGATGTCCAGGCTGGTCCCGCAGGCGCTCGCGCAGGGGGTTCCGCCAAAGAAGGTCGCCACGATCCCGTGGACGCCCACCCGCTGGATGGTTGTCGACGGACCAACCGAAATCTTCGTGTCCTGGGCGTTGATTCCATCGGCGGTCGCGTCCGAGATCGTGGTGCCCTTGACGATCAAGCCGGCCCCGCTCGATCGGAAATTCGCGGTGGGTCCACTGTCGATGGTCAGCGCCGTCGCCGCAAAGCTGAGCTGACCGTTCACCAGGCTCGCACTGCCCGGCTGCCCAGAGCTGTCGTTGGTGATCACGATGCCACCCCAGTCACCCGGCTGCGGCCCCGAGGCACAGAGCCCGGTCAGGACCGACGGGCAGGTCTGCGGGTAGGCGGTCTGATCCTTCAGGCTGGTGAAGATCTTCGTCCGCGGGTCCGTGACGATGCTCGCGTCGAGAGCGCCGCCGGTAACGGTGATCGGCCCGCCGAGCGACTTGACCACGTCGCCGGGATGCACCGTCAGGGTTCCGTCACTGACGGTCAGCGAGCCGTCCAGCACATACCCGAGGGCGCCGGTTGCGGCATTGACCATTGGTGTCTGCCACGACAGGTCGCTGTTGGCGGTTCCGTGGAAGGCGATGACGTCCAGGGCGTTGCCTGACCCGACGTTCCCCCGGACGTTGCGCGTGAAGTCCGCCACCACCCCATTCAGGTAGATGGCCGGGTACCCGGCGGCCCCCGCGCTTGGACCGCCGCCGCTGTTGCTGATGTTGTTGTTCCGCAGTACCAGTTCGTCGGCACCCAGCAGCCGGATGCCGAACCTGCCGGCCGACAGGACATGGTTGTCCGTGATCCAGACCGGCTGTCCAGCGAGCGCCTGCCCGAGGATGGCTTCAGCGCTCGTGGACTGGAACCGGTTGCCGCTGAAGCGCAAGGCGATGCCGGGCTGAGCGTTGGTCAGGTCGGCGTTGATGCCGTGGGAGGCGCCGCTGACGATGGAGTCCGTTACGGAGATCGGGGTCTTTTTGGTGACGATGGCATCCGCACCGGTGGGGCCGACGCTACTATGGGAGACGACCAGTCCGAACGTCGAGGAGCCGAACGTCGAGCCGGCCATGCTGTCGATCAGGATCCCGGTTAGGGCGTAGCGGATCGTGGTGTTGAGTAGCGCCCCGTTGGCGGCCGGATTGAGTGACGGGTTCGCGTTCCCGTTGGTCACCTGAATGCCGCCCCAATCCACGCCGGTCGGGCCGACGCAACCGGGTAGCAGCGCCGAACCGCACGCGTGGACGCCGACGCTATCGTCGCCGAGGCTGGTGAAGACCTTCTGGCTACTCGAGCCGGTGTCGTCGGCTTTGAGTTTGCCGCCGTTGAGCCGGATCGCACCGCCGTTTCCAACCTTGACGATGTCGCCGGCTTTTACTTCCAGGGTGTGCCCCAGGCTCATGTTCAGGTCGCCGTCGAGGAGGTAGCCGAGCAGCTTGGTCGGGTCGTTCGACTTTCGCGCGGTTTGCCAGGTGAGGTCGTCGGTGACGGTGCCGTG
>VBDZ01000121.1 GCA_005881215.1 Chloroflexota bacterium
CCGTCCAGGCCGCTGCCGGTCAGCGCCACGTTGCCGGTGATCGAGACCGGCTCGAGGCTGGCGGACACCAGCGCGATGTTGACCCCGTGGCCGCCGTTACTGGTGAACCTTCCCCCGCTGATCGCCAGCGGTGATTGCGAGCGGACGCCGTCCGTGGTGGTGTGATGAATGCTCGTCTGCGTCAGGGTCAGGTTTTGTGCCAGCAGTGTCAGCGAAGGCGAGGACAGCGAGATGCCGGTGGCCGCATAGCCGATCTCCGAGCTGGTGAAGGCATTGGCGCCGCCCGGGTCAAGCACCAGCCCGCCCCAATCGCCGGCCGCGGGCGGCGGGCAAGCCCCGGAGACCTTCTGGACGAA
>VBDZ01000122.1 GCA_005881215.1 Chloroflexota bacterium
CGGATCATGATCGTTTGCCAGGTGCGGTCGGCAAGTGTCGTTCGTGGCACCGCGATCTGGGACCGGCTGACGGACGGCTCCTACGTGACCGACTACTACACCACGACGCCAGCCTTCAATCGTTTCAGTCCCGGGATTTCGCGCTGCTAGTTCCTGCAGATAGGAGGGCCGCCCGGTGCGGCCCTCTTTTCATTTCTGGGGCGATTCGCCGCGCCGCATCCGGTCCAATCGGTCGCGCGTTTCAGGGTCCAAGCGATCCTCGAGCCGGCGCGCGATATCCGAGCGGGCACGGCTGTCACCCATCTGACGATCGCGGCGGGCGAGCACGGCGTCGACCTGGCTCCGCAGGGTGAGCGCCGAAACCGTCTTGATCTGCCGGCCCAGGGCCAGGTCGCGCTGGAGAGCATCGGAGGTCGCCACCGTGACTTCGTCGCTGGGTCTCGCCTCGAACAGCAGCTTCTCGATGACGTGATCCGCGGATTTTTTGCGGCCCGAGTAGACGACCTGGACGCCGCTCACCATCTGCTGGGACGCCTCGGCGTCCGGACGTCGATGGGAGTCGAAGACCACCGTCACCTGCTGGCGCGTCATGGCCGCGTAGTCGGCGAGGATGGACACCAGCAGGTCGCGAGCATCCTCCAACTTGACGTCCTTGACCGCCGACAATTCCGGCCAGGCAAAGATGATGTTGTAGCCGTCGACGATCAGATGCTCCACCGGTTCAGCGTACGACGAGCGCCATCATCGCCCCCCCTTCCAGGCGGGACCGAGTTAAAGTCTTGGGCACAAGATGCAAATCCCGCCCGACGGCCACCGGCCGGGGGAGATCGTTGCCGGTAGCGAGCTTCGCCGGGACGTCACCGTCTGGGGCTCCTACATGTGGGGCTACGCTGCGGTCGGCGCCGACATCTACACGGCGCTGGGGATCATCACGCTGGCCGCGCTCGGGTTGGCGCCGCTGGCCTTCCTGGCCGCCGGGCTGGTTTTCGCCCTCGTCGGCCTCTGCTACGCCGAGCTCGCGTCATCCTATCCGCTGGCGGGCGGCGGGCAGTACTTCACCCTGCGCGGACTCGGGGACTTCTCGGGGCTGATCGCCGGGGCGGCGCTGGTGCTTGATTACACCATCGACATTTCGCTCTTCACCGTGGTCGCGTTCGGATACTTCAACTACTTCCTGCCCTGGATCAGCTTCGGCCATCACGTCGGCGATTTCACCCTCCACCTTGGCCCGATCCACCTTGCCTGGCTATGGCTGGTCGAGTCGGTGGCCGGCATCGTCCTCCTGATCTGGCTCAACGTTCGTGGCATCAAGGTCTCGACGAACTTCAACGAGGTCATCGGCACGATCGCCATCGTGGCCCAGACCTTGATCGTCATCGCCGGATTCGTCCTCGTGTGGAATCCTGATCTCGTCGCCCACCAGGTAATCTTCCACCGGCCCACGCTCAGCGAGTTCGCCTTCGGATCGTCGCTGGCCATCATCGCTTTCGTAGGGCTCGAAACGATCTCACAGGTCGCCCAGGAGACGCGCCGGCCGGCCACCATCATCCCGCGCACCTCGATCGGCCTGGTCCTGTCAGTGCTGCTGTTCGCCATGGCGTTCTCGGTTCTGGCGATCGGGATCCTCGATGTTCACACCGGCAAGCCCCTCGATTTTCACGGTCGTGAAGGTGACAGCGTCGCGCTGATCGCGCAGAACATCCCTTTAATCGGCGTCGTTGCGGCCCCACTAGCCGCCGCCATCGGCGCCCTCATAGTTTTCATCTCGGCCAACTCGGGCGTGGTGAGCTCCTCGCGGCTGAGCTACTCGATGAGCCAGTTCGATCTGCTCCCAGCGTGGTTTTCAAAGGTCAACAAGAAGTTCGCTACGCCAGCACGGGCGGTCACCGTGTTCGGCGCGGTCGCCCTGCTGCAAACGGTCTTTGCCTTCTTCACGCCGGGGCCAGCGGGCAGGACCGCCGCGATCGACGTCCTCGCCGACCTTTACGCCTTCGGCGCGACCACAGGCTACCTGCTGGTCTTCATCTCCCTGTTCGTGCTCCGCTTCAGGGATCCGTTCACGCCCCGCCCCTACAAGATGCCGCTCAACATCCGCATCACGTATAAAGGCAACCAGGTCTGGTTTCCGGTGCTTGGCGTGATCGGGTTCCTCGGCGTCCTCTTCTTCCTGGTGATGGTTCTGCTCACTCACCAGTACGCCAGGATCGTGGGACCGCTGTGGGTGCTGGCCGCCATCGCGCTGTTCGCCATGTACCGGCGCAAGCGGGGTCTGCCAATTTTCAAGACGTTGCCCCGCGACTGGGTGACGGCGACCAGGCGCGTGCTCCTCGAGGCCGAGGAGTTTCAGTCCCTCGAGGAATATGACGCCGCGCTCCAGGAGCATCGGGAGCGTTCTCCCGGTCAGCAATGAGAAGGCCGGCCGACCGCTAGCGCCGCTGACGCACGATTTCGTAGAGCAGGATCGAGCCGGCGACGGCGGCGTTCAACGAGCTCACCTTGCCCAGCATGGGCAGATGGACGAGCGCGTCGGACTTCTTGCGGAGCAGCTCGTGCAGGCCCTCTCCCTCGGCACCGACGACCAGCACCAGGGGACGCCGGTAGTCGAAGTCCGTGTAAAGCGTCGGGGCATCGCCGCTCAGCCCGACAATCCAGAAGCCAAGGTCTTTCAGGGTGTCCGAAGCCTGAGCGAGGTTGGAAACCCTCGCGTATCGGAGGTGCTCGGCCGCGCCGGCGGAAGCTTTGACCACCGACGGCGTGACCTCGGGCGAGCGGTTGTGGGAGGTAACGATGCCGCCGACACCAGTTGCTTCGGCGGTTCGGCTGATCGTGCCGAGGTTCTGGGGGTCCTGCAGGCTGTCCAGCATCAGGAGCACGGCGTCGGCGCGGTCGGCGAGCGCGGCCCGAGCCATGGGCTCCAGCTCCCAGTATTTGCGCGGGCCCACGTAGGCCACGACGCCCTGGTGCGCCTCCGAGTGCGCGATGTCGTCGAGCTTGCGTCGGTCGGTTGGCTCGATGGCGATCTTGCGCGTGGCAGCGAGCTGCCGCAGCTCCTTCAGTCTCGGTTCGTCACGCAGGCCTTCGGCGAGCAGGAGCCGCTTTACCGGTCGGCCGGCGCGGAAGGCCTCCAGGATGGGGTTGCGTCCGTAGATGATGTCAGGGGGCCGCGGCATGGTGCTCCGTTATCGAAGTCGCTTCCAGCGGGGGCCGTCCTTCGTGTCGTCGAGCTGGATGCCCATCGCGAGCAACTGCTGCCGGATTTCATCCGCGCGGGCGAAGTCCCGCCGTTCCCGGGCGTCCTCGCGCTCGGCGATCAGCCGTTCCACCTCGGCATCGACCGCCCCCGGAAACTCGATGACATCGAGGATTCGGTTGGCGTGACGGAGCATCGCCATCGCGGCGGCGCGCTCATCGGGCGTGGCCTGGCCGGCTTCAAGCCGCGTGTTGAAGGTCTTGATGAAGTCGAAGAGATGCCCGACTGCGGCCGGAAGGTTGAGGTCGTCTCGGAGGGCACCGTCCCAGCGCTGGAGAATCTCGGAGGGCGGTTTCGCATCGATAGCGACTGGGCCGAGGCGGACAGCGAACTCATCCAGCCGCTTGATTGCGCTGTCCGCCGCCTTGAGGAGTTCGGGAGAAAACGCCAGGGGGCTGCGGTAGTGGGCGCCGGTCATCAGCGCATAGCGGATCGCGCGGGGCTGATAGCCCTCGGCCAGCAGGTCGCGCAACGTCGAAAAGTTTTTGAGCCGCTTCGACATCTTCTCGCCCACCGCGTCCTGCAGGTGCTGGGCGTGCAGCCAGTAGCGGACGAATTCCTTGCCGGTCGCCGCCTCGCTCTGGGCAATCTCGTTCTCGTGATGCGGAAAGATGTTGTCGACGCCACCGGTGTGGATGTCGAAGCTCTCCCCCAGGTACTCCATGCTCATCGCCGAGCACTCGATGTGCCAGCCCGGACGCCCGGCGCCCAACGCCGTCTCCCAGGCCTGTTCGCCCGGCTTGCGGGCCTTCCAGAGGACGAAATCACGCGGGTCATCCTTCCCGTAGTCGTCCACGTCGACCCGAGCGCCCGCCCGCAGCCCACTGACGTCGAGGTGCGACAGCCGACCGTAGCGTGGAAACGTCGCGATCCGGAAGTAGGTCGAGCCATCGCTAACGTAGGTGTGGCCCTTCTCGTTGAGGACCTCGATCAGCCCCACCATCTCGAAGATGTGTCGGGTGGCTCGCGGGTACTGCTCCGCCCGCTCGATCCGGAGGGTATCGAGGTCCTGAAAGAACGCCTCGATGTATTTCTCGGTGAACTCGTCGATGGTGATTCCGGCATCCGCCGCTTTCTTGATGATGCGGTCCTCGACATCGGTCAGATTCATCACCTGCGTCACCTGGTAACCCTGCTGTCGCAGCATGCGCCGCAGCAAATCCTCGAAGAGGAACGTTCGAAAATTCCCGATGTGAGCAAAATCGTGCACCGTCGGGCCGCAGGTGTACATCCGAACGTGGCCCGTCTCGAGCGGAGCAAACTCTTCGACCTGGCCGCTCATGGTGTTGTGCAAGCGCAACGGTGTCATGGCGCTTCTTTCAGCAGCACCACGGCCTGGGCGGCCAACGCCTCACCGCGGCCGATGGCGCCGACGTGGTCGGTGGTCGTCGCTTTGAGCCCAACCGCCGCCGGGTCGACGCCCAACGCGTCGGCGAGGCTGTTGCGGATCTCCTCTCGGTACGGCGCCAGCTTCGGGACCTGCGCCAACAAGGTCACATCCGCGTTCTCCACCAGCCATCGCGCCCGACGGCAGTGGTCGGTGACCTCGCGCAACAGGTCCAGGCTGCGGGCATCTTTGTAGCGGGGATCGTCATCGGGGAATAGCGTGCCGATGTCGCCGATGCCGGCGGCGCCGCAGAGGGCGTCGATCAGCGCATGGCAGATGACGTCGGCGTCGCTGTGCCCCAGCAGACCCATGTCCCAGGGGAGCTCAACACCTCCCAGCACCAGGCGGCGCCCCACCGCCAGCCGGTGGAGGTCGAAGCCGCTTCCTACACGCACAAGGGGTTGGCGGCAAGCAGGGCTTCCACCATCAGCGCATCCTCGCGGGTCGCGACCTTGAGGTTGCTGTAGGAGCCCGAGAAGACTTTTACGGGCTTGCCGAGCTTTTCGATCAACTCTGCGTCGTCTTCGACCACGATTCGCTCCCTGACCGCCCGTTCGTGGGCCTCCAGAATCCAGTCGAAGCGGAACACCTGGGGTGTTTGGACCTGCATCAGGTCGGAACGCTCGACCGTGCCGTGCACGAAGCCGGAGTTGTCGACGTGCTTGTAGGTGTGCCGCACCGGGACCGCGGCCGTTGCCGCGCCATGCCGGCGGGCGGTTTCCAGTCCGGCGTGGATCAGGTCGTCGGTCACCAGCGGGCGGGCGCCATCATGGACGATGACGAAGTCAGGCGGCTCCGCCGTGAGGCTCTGCAGGCCGAGGCGAACCGAATCCTGGCGGCGCTCTCCTCCGAGACGAATATCGATGGCCTTCCGCCAGCCATCGCTCTCAAGCTCGCGGGCGACTTCCAGCAGGTTGCTCTGCGAGACCATCAGCGTGATGCCCGTGATCTCAGGGCATCGGTCAAAAGCCTCCAGCGTGCGGCGGATTAGCGACCGGCCTCCAACCGGCGTCAGAACCCTCGCACTGGACTCCCCCTGATGAAGCCCGGCGCCGGCTGCCGGGATGATGGCCTGTACCTGCACGATTCACCCCTTTTTTGGCGGTTTGGTGGCTTGAAGTATACGGGTGGGCCATCAATGGATTCGTGGGCCCGCCGCGTTCATACCGGCATGGCCGATCGAGTGTCCGTCGCGTCGAGCGCGCCTCCGAGGTCAAACCTATCCGACCGCATGACGCTTGCCTGGATCGCGATTGTATTCGTGGTCGTTTCGCTCGCCGCCAAGTTCGTGGGAGGCGGAGTGGCAGTTCTGATCTTCGGAGCGCCATACGTGCTGGCCTGCGGCATCCACCTATGGATTCATCGGCGCGCGCTAACCCGATTGACCCTGGACTGGATCGACTTGGGAATGATTTTCAGCTCGCACTTCGCCCTACTCTGCGGATTCCTGCTTCAGGAGGACGGCGTGATCAACGGCCCGGCGCCCTTCGTCACGGTGTCGAAACTTCTCCAGGGCGATTCCGTGAAGGGCCTTCCCGACTGGTTTTGGTTCAATGCGTGGGCGCCTTTTGTGGGAATTCCAGTTGCCGTGTCGTGGCTTGCGTTGTTGGTCCTCTCAACGCGCTGGGGAGTCAGAGCCGGTCTCAAGTTAGCCGGCGCGGTCGTCGTTGGCCTACTAGCACTGGCTCTTGTGATGGCGGTTGTCGCCGTGGTCCTGACGACTTAGGAATGCCCTTTCCGGGCGACAACCTGGAGGTAGTCGGACTCGAGCACCAGCCGGCCGTCGGTCGCTGCATTTTCTTCTCGCATCAGGCGCTTACCCTGCTCGGCGACCTCCTGATAACGATCCGCGGGCAACATGGACTTGAGCGCGAGCAGCGGAGGGTTGGTCCGCTCCCAGAAGTTCCAGCCCTCCTCGAGCGAAGGGAACGAGAAGGTCACAACCCCGGGCTCGAAATCCAACGACGACGTCATGCCGGCGAGCCGGCGCTGCACGACGCTCGGATCGCCCCATTCAAACGGCGACGGCAGCTCGAGACCGGCCGGGGGCGGATTTGAGAATTTCGTGAGCAGGTCGGCGAAGCTCCCCAGGAACCCCGGCTTGGAATAGTTCGCCATCGCGACCACCCCGCCCGGCTTGACCACGCGAAGCAGTTCCGCGCCCACCCGAGCGGGCCTTGGCGCGAACATCGCCCCGAATACCGACGCCACCAGGTCGAAGGCCTCCTCGGCAAACGGAAGGGCTTCGGCGTCCGCCACCCGCCACTCGACTTTCAGGTTGGCGGCGTCGGTCCGCAGTCTGCCAAGCTCGACCATCTTTGGTGTCAGGTCGGTGGCGGTGACGTTTGCTCCGGCGTTCGCGGCGGCGATCGCGAAATTACCGTTACCCGCCGCTACATCGAGCACGTCCATTCCGGGTTTGACAGCGGCGGCGACCGCCAGTATCCGCGCGTACGGTTCCAGAAGGCTGCCGAGATCGGGGTAGTCGCCCAG
Source organism: Chloroflexota bacterium (assembly GCA_005881215.1). GTDB lineage: Bacteria > Chloroflexota > Dormibacteria > CF-121 > CF-121 > CF-13. The sequence goes on from VBDZ01000122.1 coordinate 7,131, forward strand.
CCCCCACATCCACCGGGTTGCCTCTTTCAACCGCACGTACGGATCCACGGCAGTCGCTGATCATACGCGCCAACCGCGTGCGCGGCGATAATTCGCCGGTGATCCAGCACGTCGCAGCCGAAGCCGGTGGCATCCGCGGATGGTCGCGCGCGGGGACGCCGTTGGCCCTCTTCGTGACCCTGGGCCTGCCGGCCGGTGCCGTCGGCGTTGCCTGGCCACACATGCGTGCGTCACTCGACGCACCACTCGCCGGCCTCGGATTCGTGCTCGCGGCCTGGACTGTCGCCTACTTCGTGGCTAGTGCCAGCAGCGGCCCCCTGGCGGACCGGCTCGGTGGTGCGGCTCTACTGGTCGCCGGCTGCGCGCTCGCGGCCGTCGGACTGATTGCTTTGTCGCTGGCGTTTTGGTGGTGGACGGTCCCCGCGGTCAGCCTGCTCGTGGGCGGAGGCTCCGGACTCATCGACGCTTCGGTCAATACTCACGTTTCGCTCAACCGAGGCGTGCGCTACATGGGCTTGTTGCACGCCTCCTGGGCCGTCGGCGCGGCCGTCGGCCCGCAGGCCATCGTCGTCTCTGTGGCTGTGACTGGCTCATGGCGGGCAGCCTTCGCCGCGATGGGGGCCGCCTTCCTGATCAGCGCTCTCGTGGTGGCATCCCGCCGTCACGAGTGGGTCGGCCGGAGGGTCGAATCGAGCCCTAAGCGGTCAGACGCTGACGCGACCCCACGAACGTACCGCCGGATGATGGTGCTCATCGCCGGGTTGTTCCTGCTTGGCGCGGGACTCGAAGCCACCGCCGGCGACTGGTCCTACACCCAGCTCACGTTGAGTCGATCCGTGTCGGCTAATCTCGGGAGTTGGGGCGCGACCCTGTTCTGGGCCGGATTGGCGGGCGGACGGATCGCGCTGGGCATCTTCGGCCACCGAGTGACACCAGACCGTTTACTGGATGCCGGCATCGGCCTCTCGGTGTTCGCGTCGCTGGCCTTCTGGCTCGGGCCACCGCTCGTTTCCGCGTTCGTGGCGCTTCCCCTGCTTGGCTTTGCAGTCAGCGTGATCTTTCCTCTCCTCCTCTCACTCATGCCAGCGCGGGTCGGTCCCGCCATGACGGCGCACGCAGTCGGTTTCGGACTCGCAGCCGGTACCACCGGCGCCGGCGGACTTCCGGCCGCCACAGGGATCGTCCTTCAGTCAGCCGGTCTGCTGACACTTGGGCCGATCATGACTGGGATGGCGGTACTGCTCCTGCTTCTGCACCTGGCCAGCCGGGTGGCTTCATCCCGATCCGGCTAGCGTCCAGCCGCGATCCGCTCGGCGCGCGCAAGGTCCTCGGGGGTCGTGATCTTGAGGTTGTCGGGCTCGCCTTCGATGACCGCGACCTCGCCGCCCGCCCACTCGACGACCGAGGCGGTGTCGGTGGCGATGAAGCCCTGGCGGGCCGCCTTGTTGTGCGCTTCGAGCAGCCAGGTGGCCTGAAAGGCCTGCGGGGTCTGGACGGCCCAGAGGTTCCTGGGATATCCAGCGATCCAGCCACCGTCGACCCGGACGGTGGTCCCCTCGAGTGGAAGGCCGGGAATGCAACCAACCGTTCGCTCCAGGCCCGCCAGCAACCGCTCGATCAGGCGATGGCTGGCGAAGGGGCGAACGGCGTCGTGGACCAGAACGGTATCGATATCGCCGGCGTCGATCCGCGCCGCGAGCGCACGGAGGCCGGCAAACTCGGACCGGTGCCGGACATCGCCGCCCGCCACGATCGCGCTGAGCTTCGGAAAGCGACCGCGAAGCGATTCGCAGGTTGGGAGGTCCGCCTGACGTGCCACCAGCACCACGTCGTCGACGAGGGAGCTCGAGACAAACAGTTCTAGCGACCGCTCGAGGATCGAGTGACCCGCGATTTCGATGAAGACCTTGTTGACGCGAGCCTGCATCCGGCTGCCGGCCCCACCCGCAACGACAATGGCGGCGGCGCTCATTCGTCGAGAACGACCCGGACCTTCAACCGGGCGGCTTCACACAACGCCACCAGCCCCCTGAGGTCGCGCTCGCGTCCTTCGATCCGAGCCAGCGCATCCGTCAGTGCCTCGCGCGTGAACAGCCAGGGACCAGAGACCGTCGCGAGCGAATCTCGCGGAACCGTCCGGCGAACCAGGCCGTCGATGACTTCCTTACACGTGTCGCGTACGGGCGCGGCTACGACACTTATCCGGTACCCCCCACCCTGACCCTCGCCCACAAGGGGGGACGGGAATCTCACCCGGGGAGCGGAATCAGGGTTGTCCTGAAGCAGGTAATGACTTGCGTGCGGCGCGGCGTCGAGAGCTTGGCGAAGACGCGCGACGAAGGCTCTACCCGGCTCGATCGTCAGGACGGCGGTGTCAGCGACCGGTTCCGCCGCCCTGGATCCTCCGCAGTGGTTTCGGACGGCCCATCGTCGACTCGCCCGCC
>VBDZ01000233.1 GCA_005881215.1 Chloroflexota bacterium
TCACTGGCTACACCGACTGGAATGAGACCGTCGATCGCGAGCGGCGCGTCGGGATTACCCACGGGCTGCTCAACACGGTTGTCCTTGTGGTTTATCTGGTCTCGCTCATTATTCGCGTGACCGGCGGGAGCCGCGGGCTCGCGATCGTCCTGGCATTCATCGGCTATGCGCTGGTGGTGACGGCGGCATACCTGGGCGGCGATATGGTCTTTTCCATCGGCACCGGGGTCAATCACCATGCCTGGCAGGAGGTGCCGACCAAGTTCACGAAGGTCATGCTCGAGGGCCAGCTGCACGACAACGTGCTCGTCAAGGCGATGGCCGGCGACACGCCGATCCTCCTGGTAAAGAAGGGAGGCGTCGTCTGCGCCATCAGTGAGACCTGCTCGCACGCGGGTGGTCCGCTCTCCGAGGGCGAGCTCAGCGGAAACCTGGTGCAGTGTCCGTGGCACGCCTCGAGATTCGATGTCTTCACCGGGCAGGTCAAGGGCGGCCCCGCCACCATCAGCCAGGTGCGCTACGAGACTCGAGTACAGAACGGCCAGATTGAAGTCCGGCGGGCGGACAACACCTTACAACCGAACTGATGACCGAGCGCGAGCTCGATCCAACCGTGGGTGCGTTGCGTGGCGAAGACGTCGAAGACCGTGACTGGGAGCGGGTCCAGCCGCGCCGGATCAGCGACGCTGACTGGAAGCGATTCGAGGGCTATGCCGCTGAGATCCTGCGGGCCATGGGGATGCCGCTGGATACGCCGGGAACGGCCAAGACGCCAGGCCGCTTCCTGAGCGCGCTCTTCGATTCGACCGAAGGCTACGAGGGTGACGCCAAATTGGTCACGGCGTTCCCAACCGAGTGCAGAGGCGGGCCTGACTGTGAGATCAGCCAGGTGGTCGAGGGACCAATTCCCTTTTATTCGCTTTGCGAGCACCATGCCTTTCCTTTCTTCGGTCACGCCTTCATCGGCTACGTCGCCCATGAGCACATCATCGGGATCTCCAAACTCACCCGGTTGGTGCGGCTCTTCGCCAGACGCTTCACGGTGCAGGAACGGATGGGGAGCGAGATTACCAACGCGTTGTCGCGCATCCTCCAGGCACACGGGGTAGCCCTGTATCTGGAAGCGGTGCACCTGTGCACCCAGATGCGCGGCGTCCGCGAATCCGAGCAGACCACCCGGACGACGTTCTGGCGTGGGAATTACGAGGCGGTACCCCAGCTTCGTGAGGAGTTCCTCAATATCGCGCGCTCGCGCACGAACGGGCATTTCAGCTGAATCGGCTCAACCGGGTTTTCGAAGCCGATGACCTCCCTGCCGGGGAGCTGCCTGCGCTGCTGACCAAAATCTACGATGGTGGACTGGCAATCCGCGATGGTGCGGTCTACGCCAACTTCGTCAGCTCGATCGATGGCATCGCCGCCCTCGAGGGCGGCACCGCCGCCTCTGGAGGCGTCATCAGCGGACGGAATGAGTCTGACCGCTTCGTGATGGGCCTGCTGCGCGCGTTCGCCGATGCCGTGCTTGTCGGCGCCGGCACCGTCCGAGCGGAAGGCCTCCGCGCGCTGTGGACGCCCGAATTCATCTTTCCCGTAGCCACCGAGGCGTTCGCCTCCCTGCGCGAGGGACTCAAGCGCAACAAAACACCGCGACTCGTGATCGTCACGGCGCGCGGTGAACTCGATCCATCGCACCGGGCGCTCCAGGAGGGGGCTCTTGTCCTGACGACCACGGCGGCGGCCTCGCACCTGCGCAGGGCGCTCCCGACGGCCACGGAGGTGCGGGCTATTTCACAGACAGCCCCCATCGACATCGATGAAATCTTCGCCACTCTGAAGGCCGATGGCCATCGGACCATCCTGACCGAGGGCGGTCCGCAGCTCTTCGGCGAGCTGGTCGCGCGGAATCGCGTCGATGAGCTGTTCCTGACCGTCTCACCCAGGCTCGTGGGCCAGCCAGATCGCTCCTACGGAATCATCCGGGGGGTGAATTTCGGCCGGACCTTCAAGGGCGCTCGGCTGTTGAGCGCCCGGCGGGCTGATTCGTATCTGTTTCTCCGCTACACATTGGAGAACGCCGCCTGACGATGGGCGACCTCTCGGTGATCCTGGGCGCGACTGGCGCTCTCGGCGCGTCGATTGTGGAGACCTTCGCCAAACGCGGTGACCGCGTCATCGCCGTGGCTCGGTCGCGTGCCGCCGTGTCGGAACTGGCGGCGAGATATCCTCCATCTGCGGGCGGAGGTGTGTCCGGCGACACGGCGGACCTGACCTCACGCCTCGCTGTCGACGACCTCTGGCAGCGGATCGATCGGATCGGCATCCCGCGATGGGTGGTGAACGCGACCGGCGGCTTCCGCGGCGGCAAGCTGGTCGACAGCACGCCCGATGACTACACCTTCATGATGGATTTGAACCTGGGATCGG
>VBDZ01000011.1 GCA_005881215.1 Chloroflexota bacterium
GCCCGGAGCCGAGGGTCTGATCTTCCTGCCGTACCTCACCGGCGAGCGGACCCCCTATTTCGACTCCACGGCGAGGGGCGCCTGGATCGGGTTGCGCCTCGGGCACACCCGGGGTCACCTGCTGCGTGCCGCGCTCGAAGGGGTGGCGTTCGCCGTTCGTCAGGGGCTGGAGGCGCTGGCCGCCACCGGCGTCCCGATGACCGAGCTCCGCCTGGCCGGCGGCGGCTCGTTCGACCGGCGCTGGCGCCAGCTGCTGGCCGACGTCATGGACCAGCCGCTGCTGGCCACGCCGACCACGGCGGTCTCGGCGCTTGGCGCCGCCCTACTCGCCGGGGTTGGGTTCGGCGCCTGGCCCGATGCGCAGCGGGTTGCGGCCCTGGCGGCGTCACCCCAGCTGGTGGCCACCCCGGGCCCCGCCAGCGACGCGTACCGCGAGCCGTACTGGCGCTATCGCCAGCTCTATCTGCCGATCGCCGCCGCACTCGCCTGAGGGCTATCGCCAGCCGGTGCGGCGCTTCAGCCACTCGAGCGCCGGCACGCCTTGGTCGCGCTGAAACGCGCGGACCGTTGGGAGGCCGGGTGGTGGCGGAAGTCGTGACCCTCGGATCATGAAGCCCGCGGCGGCGGCGACGACGGCCGTCACAGCCGCAGCCGGGGCCCGACGCCCGACTGGATGCGCATCGAAAATCTCCCATGGCTTCGGGCCACGTTGCATGGCGACGCTCGGCAACATGAACGCCAGGTCGACCCATGCTGCCCCACGGCTCGCCCAGGGCCAGTCGATGAAGAACACCCGGGAGGGTGTCAGCAGGATGTTGTCGGCCCGCAAGTCAGTGTGGAGGAGCGTTGTCCCTCCCGAGGCGGCATCCGATGAGAGCGCCTCGAGGGCAACCAGCTCGGCGAGGTGTCGCTGAGCCCAGGGGTCAACACCTCGCAAGTCGTCCTGGCCCGACTCGACGCCGGCTGCGAGACGACTCCAGCCTGCAAAGACCATGGGCATCAGTTCGCTCACCGGCTCCACGGCGATCGGTGCAGGAGTCAAGGCAGCGGTCAACTCCCCAACCGCGTCGAGGACACGATCGAGTTCGGCTTGCTGCCACGGCGTTCGCGGCGTGGTTCCTTCGATGTCCTCGAAGATCAATGCGATCCAATCCCCGTCGTCGTAGGAATCGAGCAATCGCGGTGTGGGTACCGACGTCGGCAGAGCCGCCGCGATGCGAGCTTCGCGCCTGTGCATTCCGGGCGAATCCGGATTGATCGACCCGCTAACGGCCTTGACGAAGGCTGACCGACCATTGGCCAGTCCGAGTCGCGCAGCCACCCCGGGTGAAAAGCCACCGGACTGGGTATCGGCTCGGGTGACGGCTGAGCCGAGACGGGTCTCGAGGCCGCGCCGAACATGATCCGGAAGCTGCGCCCATTGCAGCCGCTGCCCGGTGGCCGGCGTGAATGCAAGGTCGTCGGGTGGTTTGGAGATGCGCAATAAGATAAAGCCAATGCAGCTCGCGAACGTGAGCTCCGGCGCCGCCGCCCGGGTGCGGCTGGCCCTCCTGCTGACTGCGATCGTGCTGGCCGTTGAGGTGGTCGGCGGACTCTGGGCGCATAGCCTCGCCTTGCTCAGCGACGCCGGCCACGTCGTCACCGACCTGGTGGTGCTGGCGCTCTCGAGCTTTGCTCTGGCCCAGGTGCAGCGGCCGGCCAGCGCCCGGCGCAGCTTCGGATACCAGCGGGTGGGCATCCTCGTCGCGCTGGCAAATGCCCTGCTGCTCGGGGCGATCGTGGTCGGGATCGTGTTCGAAGCGGTTCGCCGGCTGCAGCATCCGGGAGCGGTACAGGGCGGTCTGATGGCCGCCGCGGCCGTGGTCGGGCTGGTCATCTCGTTGGTCATCGCCCGCTCACTCCAGCCGATGCAGGGTGACCTCACGGTGCGCAGCGCGCTGATGCACATCTGGGGCGACGCCTGGGCATCCGGCGGGATCATCGTCGCCGGGGTGCTGATCGTGCTCACCGGGTGGCTACCGATCGACCCGTTGCTCAGCCTCGCGATCGCGGCGCTGATCGCCTGGAGCGCGTGGCGGGTGGTCAAGGCGGGGGTCGACATCCTGCTCGAATCAACCCCCTCGGACCTGCGGACCGACTCGGTCGTCACCGCCGTGAAGCGGGTGCCGGGCGTGCGCGACCTGCACGACCTCCACATCTGGTCACTCGGCGCCCAGACCCGGGCCATGAGCGCCCACCTGTTGATCGATGACCAGCGGGTGGCCCAGGCGCAAGACATTCTGGCCGAAGTCCGCGAAGTGCTGGCGCACGAGTTCGAGATCGAGCACACCACCATCCAGTTCGAAAGCCTGGTGTGCCGGCCGGGCGACGTCTTCTGCGTGCAGCCCGACGGCCATCCGCACCTCGACGATGCCCACGACCGGATGACGCGTCGAGCGGCCGGCTGATGGATCCACTGCGGCGCGGTTGAGCGACGCCGAGCGGCGCCGTGCGCTCTTCGTCGTCAACCCGGCCCTGCCGCGGACCGGTAGCGATTTCGGCAAGCGGCTTCTCGAGCTCGCCGGCGAGCTCGGGTGGGAGGCGATGGTGCTGGAGACGAGGGCCGGTCTCAATGTCGAGGCGATCGGGGCCGCCCTCGCCCGCCGCGATTTTCAGCTGGTGCTGGCGGCCGGCGGCGACGGCACCGTGGCCGAGGTGATGGCCGCAGCGCACCAGCGTGACCTGCCGATGGCGATCGTGCCGCTCGGCACAGCAAACATCGTGGCTCGAGAGCTCAAGCTGCCGGCCTCCTGGCGGGCCGCGACGCGCCGGGCCCTGGAACATTTTCCGCATACCCGCGCCGTCGACCTGGTTCGCGTCAACGACGGCTACTCCGCGCTGGCGGCGGGGATCGGCTTCGACGCGACCGTCATGCGCTACACGCCCACGCTGCTCAAGTACTGGCTGGGCCGCGCCGCCTACTTTCTGGCCGGCGCCTGGTGGCTACCGCGCGCGCCCCTGTTCGACTGCACCATCCGGGCCGACGGCGAGGAGCTCCGGCTGACGGCGGTGGTGGTGCTGGTGGTAAACGCGGGCATGCTGGGCGCCGCGCCGTTCCGCTTCGGACCGGACATCGCCATCGACGACGGCTGGCTCGACCTGTGCGTCTACCGGCCGCGCAACGCGCGTGAGCGCGCCGGTGTGTTGTGGAGCCTGATTCGCCAGCGGCCCGACGGCGTCAGCATGCTGCAGCGCAAGGCGCGCTCGATCGAGATCAAGGCGCCCGAAGTCCAGTGGCACGAGGTCGACGGTGACGTCCATCGCGGCAACGTGCTCCGGGCCCAGATTGTTCCGGGCGGGGTGCAGGTTGTCAGCTGAATCGCGGGGGTCCATCCCGGTCGTCAATGCCCGGTTTCCCTGGGCACTGTTTCTGCCGCTGGCGGGCGTCACCGAGGCGGGCGGCGTGCTGTTGCTGCTCGCCGGTCGAAGCATTGGCTGGGCGGCGATCGCCGCACCGCTGGTCGGGTTCTTCGCCATGCGCGGCCCGGTGCGCCCGCGCTTCGAGTTCTCGGACGACGGGGTGATCTTTCGTCGCTCCGGCAAAAGCCCGCTCCTGCCCTGGGATGAGATCGCTGCCGTCGCCCTGGTCAAGGCCGGCGGCCGAACCGTGCTGGCGTACCGGCTCAAGCCGGGGGTCGCGGTGATGAAGCGCCATCCGGGGGCCGGATTCCTGCGCGCGAAAGGCCTCGATTTCGACGGCGGCTACTTCGTCGACCAGATGACGGCGTCGCCGCAGGAAATCTTGGACGTGTTCCAGCAACATCTGGGTCGCTGACCGGGAGGCTGCGTGCGGCTCAGGCCTTGCGCGCGAAGTAACGGTGAAAGGCCTCGATGATGTGGTCGAGGTCGTTGCGCTGCAGGCCCTGGTGACAGCCGATGGCAAACCCCCGCCGGTTGATGCGGGCCGCCACCGGGTACTGCGGTTCGAGGTCGCCAAAGAGTTTTCGATAGACGGGCTGATTGATCAGCGGCATCAGGTGGCGGGTCTCGATGCCGGCCATCTCCAGATGGAGCAGGAGGGCTTCGCGGTCGACGCCATCCTTGACGATGACCGGGTACATCATCCAGGCGTGCTCGGTGTCCTTGCGTACCGAGGGGAGTTGGAGATACCGGGTGAGATCGGCGAGGCCGCTGGTCAAGACGGCGGCGTTTTCCTGGCGGCGGCGGAGAATGTCCTGGTAGCGGGCGAGCTCGCCGACGCCGAGCGCTGCCTCCATCTCGGTCGCCCGGTAGCTGTAGCCGACGTGGATGAACGAAAAGCGGCGGGCCACCATCTGCTTGAGGACGTCTGTGTCCTGGGTATCGTCGTCATCGATCGACAGGTAGATGTTGTCGCGCCCGTGGTTCATCAGGCTCTTCATCAGCGTCGCCAGGCCGTCGTCGTTGGTGGTGGCGAAGCCGCCGACGCCGGTCACGATCAGGTGCGCCACATAGCTGGAGAAGCAGGCCACGTCGCCCCACGACCCGGTGGGCCGACCTTTGTAATGCACGAACATCGTTTCGCAAGAGTCCTCGATCACGCGCAGGTCGTTGGCCTTTGCGAAGGCCATGATCGGGTCCATCTCACAAGGCTGGCCAAAGAGGTGCACCGGCATCACGGCGCGCGTCCGCCGGGTGAGATGCTTCGACAGCTGCGCCGGGTCGATGCCGACGTGGTCTGGCTCGACGTCGACGAAGACGGGCTTGAGGCCGTTCTGCAAGATGACATTGGAGCTGGCCACGAAGGTCACCGCCGGGACCAGCACCTCGTCGCCCGGTTTCCACTGGTACTGCTCCTTGAGCGCGTGCACCGCCACCTGCAGGGCGCTGGTCCCGCTGTTGCAGAAGATGGCGTACCGCCGATCGTGCAGCCGGGCGAATTCCTGTTCGAAGCGCTGGCTGTACTCGCCGTATGAGAGGCGGTTCTTGTTGAGGACGTCATTGACGTACTCGCGCTGGAGCGCGCTGATCTCGGCGGTACCCAGCCCGATCCGCGCGGGTGCGCCTTGCGGTGCCGGGCGCGCAAGGGGGGTGAGGGCGCCGGCACCCTTACGCATGATGGCGATCAGGTCGGTCGGTTGCCCGTCGGCCACGTAACCGCGCTGCCGCAACATCGTCAGCACGTTGGCGCGGTCGGTCCGGTTGAAGCCCAGGATGACGCGCCCCGCCGGGGCCAGCACCCGGTCGAGCTCATCCACCGCCGGCTCCTGTGCGGCCGGCTGCCCGGGGCTGCCCCAGAGGGCCAGGTCGAAGCTGCGGTCGGGAAACGGTAGCGACGTCAATGAGCCGCGCAACAGCGGCCGGCCGAACCGTCGCGCCCAGCGGAGCTTGTTGAGCCGATCGTCGATGCCGACCGCCTCCGGCAGGCTGGCCAGCAGCGGGTCGGCGCCGCACTCGAGCGCCAGGGTTCGGTGGCTACCTTGCGACGCGTCCTCGATGGCGGCCATTCGCCGCCGCGCGCGCGCCCGCCGGAAGGGGTTATACGAACTCAACGACCAGCTCTCGTAATCGGCCGAGGCCGGCGCGTTGCGTAGCTGGCGCAGGCGCCAGAAGGTGCGCAGGTAGGAGACGACGAACTGCAGCAACATCACATGCGAGCGCCCCGTGAAGCGCGCCTTGTGATGCAACGGCACCTCGACCACCTGATGGCCATCCGCGACGATCCGCAGCAGGATGTCCTCCAGGACGTCGAAGTTGCGACCCTCGACGGCGATCGTCTTGATCACCGACTGGCGGTAGAGCCGAAAGCCGGACGACATGTCGCGGAACTGCACGCCCAGGCCGAAGCCGTACACCCGGTTCAGGATCCGGCTGAAGAGCTTGCGATAGATGGGCATGTCGGCCCGCCCGCCTTCGACGTAGCGGGATGCGATCACCAGGGCGGCATTGTCCCGCTCGGCCCACATCGCCTCCAGGAAGTCGGGATCGTGCTGATGGTCGCCGTCCATGGTGGCGACATACCGACCGCGGGCGACGCCGAAGCCCATCCGCAGCGCCCCACCGTAGCCGGGCTCGGTCTGGCGCGCCACCCGGGCTCCGCCCTCGGCCGCCACCCGGGGGGTGCCGTCGGTCGACCCGGCATCGACGACGATCACCTCGTAGCTGAGGTGCAGCCGCTCGAGTACGGCCCGGATCCTCGGTAGCAGCGTGCGGAGGTTGTCAGCCTCGTTCCAGGCGAGCACCATGATCGTCAGGTCGACCATCGGGGCGAGCACCGTGGCGGGCGCGTCGATCGCCGGCTCGGTCAGGTCCGGGATGCCGTCCACGACCGGGAAGCTGTGGCCGCCCAGGCAACGGGCGACGTCGGCCTCGACCACGCGAAGCCGAAGCCGGCAGCGCGGACAGGCGAGGTCCGCGGGCAGCGGATTGGGCTGCTCGAACCAAAGTGAATTTGCGAAGGTCATCTCAGGCCAGGCGCCGGGCGCCGGCGCCCCGATGTAACGGAGTCTTGACGCTTAACCTGTCAGGGTGGCGCGGCCGCGTATCCTCGCCGTCGACGTCGGCACCGGGACTCAGGACATCCTGGTCTTCGAGGCGGGCACGGTGATCGAGAATGCGGTGCAACTGGTGATGCCGTCCCCCACGGCGCTGCTCGCCGAGCGAGTCAAGCAGGCGACCGCCGATCGGGCGGACCTGTTCTTGAGCGGCGTGATGATGGGCGGGGGCCCGGACCAATGGGCGGTGGAGGCCCACCTGCGCGAAGGCCTGCGCGTCTATGCCACTCCCGATGCGGCACGAACCTTCGACGATGACCTGGACCGGGTCGAGGCGATGGGCGTGCGCGTGGTCGACACGCTCGAGGCGGCGAACGGCGCTCGCCGGCTGGAGATGCGCGACTTCTACGTCCCGGAGCTGATGGAGGCGCTACGGGCCTTCGGGGTCAGCACCGCCTTCGATGCCGTCGCGGCGGCCGTCTTCGACCACGGCGCCGCGCCGCCGGGTGTCAGCGACCGCCGGTTTCGTTTCGACTACCTGCGCGGTCAGGTCGAGCGCGGCATCGGGCTGGCGGGGTTCGGCTATCTCAGCGACGAGATCCCGTCGCGGATGACCCGCATGCAGGCGGTGGCGGACAGCTGGACGGGAGCAGCGCCACTCTTCCTGATGGATACGAGTCCCGCCGCGATCCTGGGTGCCCTCGATGATGGCCGGGTCGCCGACGCGCGGCGGCCCATGGTGGCCAACCTCGGGAATTTCCACACGATCGCCACGCTCCTCGACGGCCAGCGGATCGTCGGACTCTTCGAGCACCATACCGGTGAGCTCAGCCGCGAAAAGCTCGAGGGCTACCTCGACGCGCTCGCCGCCGGCCAGCTTTCCAACCAGGCGATCTTCGACGACATGGGACACGGGGCGCTGGAGCTCGGACCGGTGACGGCGCCCCCCGAACTGTTCGCGGTCACCGGCCCGCGGCGCGGCTTGCTCGACGGCTCACGATTGCGTCCGCACCTGGCGGTGCCGCACGGCGACATGATGCTGGCCGGGTGTTTTGGATTGTTGCGGGCACTGACGGTCCGATTGCCCGAGTTTGCCCCCGCGATCGATAACGTGCTGAGACGAAGCGGATTCGAAACCGGCTGAGGGGCGCGCGCCACCCGTAGAATCGGAAGGCGTCACCACATTCAAAGAGGTTTGTATTGGAGCACCCCACGACCATCGCCCAGCTTCGACAGAGTGAGTACCGCGTGCTGCCGGTCAAGGAGGAGATGCGCAAGAACCTCGTTCGCAAGATCAAGGCGAGCGACGTCCTGTTCCCCGGCATCATCGGCTATGACGAGTCCGTTATCCCGCAAGTGGAGAACGCCATCCTGTCGGGCCAGGACGTCGTCTTCCTCGGCGAGCGGGGCCAGGCGAAGAGCCGGCTGATCCGGTCGCTGGTCAGTTTGCTCGACGAGCAGGTCCCGATCATCGACGGCTGCGAAATCAACGACAGCCCGTATGCGCCCATCTGCCGGGCCTGCCGGGACCGGGTCGCGACCCAGGCCGACCGGGTGGGGGTGCGCTGGATTGCCCCCGACGAGCGCTACAGCGAGAAGCTGGCCACGCCCGATACGTCGATCGCCGACCTGATCGGCGAGGTCGATCCGATTCGGGTCGCCGAGGGAAAGTACCTGGCCGACGAGCTGACCATCCACTACGGCCTCGTACCGCGCACCAATCGCGGCATCTTCGCCATCAACGAGCTGCCCGACCTGGCGGAGCGGATCCAGGTAGGTTTGCTGAACCTGATCGAGGAACGCGACGTCCAGATTCGAGGTTTCAAGCTGCGCCTGCCGATTGATGTCTATGTGGTGGCCTCCGCGAACCCAGAGGACTACACCAACCGAGGGCGGATCATCACCCCGCTCAAGGATCGGTTCGGGGCGCAGATCCGCACCCACTATCCGCGCAACATCGAAGACGAGATCCGGATCGTGGAACAGGAGCGGACCGACTTCCAGGATCGAGAGCTCACGGTGATCATGCCCGACTTCATGAAAGAGATCGTGGCCGAGGTGACCCAGCTCGCCCGCCGCAGCCCGAAGGTCAACCAGCGGTCGGGGGTGAGCGTCCGGATCTCGATCACAAACTACGAGAACCTCGCGTCGAACGCGTCTCGCCGCGCGCTGCGTACCGGCGAGACGGAAGCGGTGCCCCGGATCAGCGACCTGCCCTCGATCATTCCTTCGAGCGCCGGCAAGCTCGAGATGGAAACCTGGGAAGAGGGTGATGACCAAACGGTGCTGGAGAAGATCATCAAGACGGCGGTACTCAACGTCTATCGGCGCCACTTCGAGGCCAGCCAGTTCACCGAACTGGTCCAGCGGTTCGACGCCGGGCTCACCTTCGAGGTCTCGGAGGGCCAGCCGGCCGAGCGCTACATGACGATGCTGCGCGAGCTGCCTGGGATGGAGAAAGCTTTGAAAGGCCTGGGTCTCGACAAGCGACCCGCGCTGGCCGCCTCGGGGGTGGAGTTCGTGCTCGAGGGGCTGCATCTCAGCAAGCGGATCAACAAGACGGAAATGGACGGCGCCGCCATCTACGCCGGCTAGATGATCTCGCGCTCCAACCGCTACGAGCGCTGGGACGGATCGCAAGAGCCCTTCGGCCGCGACGCCGAGGACCTCTTCGACCGGCTCGCCGAAGACCTGTTCCAGGGTGGTGACTTCGACTACGCCCTGCACCGGTTGATGAGCCGAGGCTGGCGCGATCGACAGGGCCGCAAGCTGCCCGGCTTCGAGGAAATGCTCGAGCGGCTCCGCCAGAAGCGGCTGCAGCAGTTGAAGCGCTACAACCTGAACGACGTCTTCGGCAATATTCGCGAGCGGCTGAATGACATCCTCCGTCGCGAGCGCCAGGGGATCAACGAGCGCCTGGAGCAGGCGCCAGAGAGCGCGAAGCGAGTGCTGCAGCGGATCACCAAGAAGAAGCTGCAGGAGCTCGACCGCTTACCCGAGGACGTCGGCGGGGCCATCCGGGAGCTCAACGACTACGAGTTCATGGACGAGGGCGCCGCCCAGGCCTTCCAGAAGCTGATGGAGGAGCTCAAGCAGCAGGTCTCGCAGACCTACTTCAAGAACATGACCCGTACCATGCAGCAACTCCGCCCCGAGCAGCTGGGCGAAATCAAGGAGATGCTCAGGGCCCTCAACCAGATGCTGCGTGATCGGCTGGAGGGCAAGCCGCCGAAATTCGAGCAGTTCATGCAACGCTTCGGGCATTTCTTCGGTCCCAATCCGCCGAAGACGCTCGACGAGCTGATCCAGCACCTGGAGAGGCAGATGGCGCAGATGGAGTCCCTGATGCAGTCCCTCTCGCCCGAGATGCGCCAGCAGATGCAGGACCTACTCGAATCGACACTCAACGATCCGGAGCTGCAGGAGCAGATGGCGGAGCTGGCGGCGCAGCTGGAGCTGATGTCGCCTCGTCCCGGACTCGGCAGCCGCTACGCCTTCTATGGCTCGGAATCGCTGCCGCTGCAGGAAGCGCTCTCCTTGATGGAGCGGCTGCAGGGGATCGAAGACCTCGAATCGGCCCTGCGCGAGGGCTACCAGGGACGCCAACTGACGCCCGAGCAATCGGCGCAGCTGCAGCAACTGCTGGGGTCGGACGCCCGCCAGGCCGCCGACCAGATGAGTGAATTGGCCTCGCAGCTGGAGAAGAAGGGCTACGTGCAACGCGGCCGGCGCGGCATGGAGCTGACCCCGCGCGGGATGCGCCGCATCGGGCAGAAGGCGCTGCGCGATCTGTATACCCGATTGAAGCGCGACCGCTTCGGCGATCACCCGATCAGCGTGCGCGGCCTGGGGTCGGAGCGGTCTGACGAGACCAAGGTCTACGAGTTCGGGGACGCGTTCAATCTCAATGTCGAGCAGACCTTGATGAACGCCCTGCGTCGTGAAGGGCCACGAGAGCCGATCCGGCTCAAGACCGACGACTTCGAGGTCTACCGCTCGGAGTTCAGCGCCCAGTCCGCGACCGTGCTGATGATCGACATGAGCCGGTCGATGCCGCTGCGGGGCTACTTCTACGCCGCGAAGAAAGTGGCGCTGGCCCTGGATGCCCTGATCCGGAGCCAGTTCCCGCGCGATTTTCTCCAGGTGATCGCCTTCAGCGATTACGCCCGTCCGGTCAAGTCGCACCAGCTGGCGGAGCTGACCTACAACGAGTCCATCTACGGCACCAACATCCAGCACGGGTTGATGCTGGCCCGCCAGTTCCTCAACCGGCACAAGACCGGGAACAAGCAGGTCATCATCGTGACCGACGGCGAGCCCACCGCCCACATGGAAGGTCAGCAGGCGGTCTTCTTCTACCCTCCGCTGCCGGAGACCTTTCAGAAGACGCTGCTCGAGGTGCAGCGCTGTACCCGCGAGCACATCGTGATCAACACCTTCATGCTGGACAACGACTATCACCTGGTCTCGTTCGTCAAGCAGATGACCCGGATGAACGGGGGGCGGGCCTTCTTCGCCAGCGCCGATCGGCTGGGCGATTACGTTTTGCTCGACTACGTCGACCGGAAGCGCAAAGCCAGCCGCTGATCGCGACTCGATAGAATCCGCCGCGCGTGCCACGGGATCGAATCGCGGAACACAACAAGAAGATGTGGGAACGGCTGGCCAAGGCCGCGATGAATTACACGCGTCCGTTCGGCCGGCCCCCGAAGTCTCCCGCGGGCATGCGCCGGTTCATGGATCCCAGGGGCCGGCTCAAGGGGCTGCGCCTGCAGGGCGCCCGGGTGCTCGGCCTGGCGGCCGGTGGCGGCTGGGACCCGGTGATCTTCGCCAAGCTGGGGGCGCAGACCACCGTCTTCGATATCTCGCCGACCCAGCTCAAGACGGTGCGCGAGCTGGCGGCCCGCCAGCGGGTCACGCTGCGGCTGGTCCGCGGCAACATGAAGGACCTTTCGGTGTTCAAGGACGAATCCTTCGACCTGGTCTGGCACTGTCACTCGCTCGTGTTCACCGACGACGCGGTTCGGGTGCTCAAGGAAGTCGGGCGGGTGCTGGCGCCCGGCGGCACCTACCTGCTGTCCACCATGCATCCGACCACGCTGCGGCTCTACGGCACCTACCGGGACGGGGGCTGGCGACCAAAGATCACGTATTTCGAAGACAAGCCGGTGCCCTACGTCGATGAGTGGGGGATGACCTGGACCCTGGGCAACAAGAAATTAGTCGCGCCCACCATCGAGTTTGGCCACCGCTTCGAAACCATCGTCAACGGCATGGCTGCGGCGGGGATGGTGGTGGACGGGATCTGGGAGTTCTCCCCCGGGGACGACGACGAGACGGAGCCAGGCAGCGACGCCCACCTCGACACGCTGTTCCCCGCCTTTATCGAGGTGCGCGGCCGGAAACTGGCGCCGACCGCCTTTGTGGCCGATAAGCGGCCAGCAGCGCGGCGCGCTGTGGCGGCGAGAGGTACTTCACGGCCTCGCGCACGGTGACGCCCGACGCGACGGTGCAGCGCGGCAACAGCCAGCGGTAGACGACGTCGGGTTGTCGCTTCCCGGTCTCCCGCAGCACCCAGCCGATCGCCTTACGAATGAAGAACTCGCGTTCCGCCAGCATGGCGTCGGCGTAGCGCGCGAATCGCGGAAAGTCGCCCTGGCCGCGCCGCAGTGGCCGGAGCAGCGCCAGCATCGCGGCGCGCCGGATCCAGAAGTCGTCGTCCCGCGCCCAGCAGTCCAGCCTCTGCGCGAGGTGTGAGGAGCGTTGCAGCAAGGGCCCGACGATCACGATGGCCAGCTCGTCGACGAAGGCCCACGTCTTCGACTCGCGGATCAAGCGCTCCAAAACGCCAATGTCGGCCGGCCGCAGCAGAGCCTGGAACTCCTCCAACAAGAGGACGGCGGTCATCCGGGTTTCGAAGACCTGGCGGCGCCAGAGGGCCGAAACCACTTTCAGCAACTGGCCTCGGCCGAGCGATGGATGCTCGCGCGTGATGGCGCGAACCATCTGGCGCATGGCCGGCAGCGTCGCGCCGATAAACTCGAGGTCGCTCTTCAAATAGGCCTTCTCGGCGACCGCGCGCCGCGGATCCCGCTGACGCCGCAGGTTCGCCTCGATCTGTGACGCCAGGATCGAGGCGGACGCCTTAGTGGAGCTTGGGGAGGACCTGCTTGCCGAAGACGTCGATCCACTCACGCTGGTTCCGCCCGACGTTGTGGAGGTAAACGCGGTCGAAACCGAGATCGATGAACTTCTGAATCTCGCGACGATGCGCGTCGACATCTGACGAAATCAGCATCCGGCCCTTGAAATCGTCGGGTCGAACGATCTTCGCCATCTGCTCGAAGTCATAGGGTGAGCGGATGTCCGCCTTGGGGAATTTCATCCCACCATTGGGCCACTGCTGCAGGGCATTGCGCATGGCTTCCTCATCGGTCGGCGCCCACGAGAGATGGAGTTGGAGGATCTTGTGCAGCGTCGCTGGATCCCGGCCGGCCTCGCGTGCGCCTTTCTCGAATCGCTCGAAGACCGTGCCGATCTTCTCTTCCGGAGCGCCGACCGTGATGATGCCATCGCACAGTCGCCCCGTCTTCTCCGCGGTAACCGGCCCGGCGGTGGCCACATAGATCGGTGGGGGCTGCTCCGGCATGGTCCACAGCCGCATTGTCTCCATCTTGTAGTAGGCGCCCGCGTGCTTGACGTCTTTGCCCGTGAACAGCTTGCGAATGATGTCGATCGACTCGAACATGCGGTTGATGCGCTCTGCCACCTCGGGCCAGTAGCCGGCGACGATGTGCTCGTTGAGCGCTTCGCCGGATCCCAGGCCCAGCCAGAACCGGCCCGGGTACATCGCCGCCATGGTGGCCGCGGCCTGGGCGATGATCGCCGGGTGTGAGCGGAACGATGGGCAGGTCACCCCCGGCCCGATATCACCCCGGGTGTGCTCGGCCGCGGCCGTCATGAACGACCAAACGAAGGACGCGTTGCCCTGCTGCGGGGTCCACGGCTGGACATGGTCGGCAGCCATTACTCCGGAGAATCCGGCGGCCTCGGCCTGCTCGCAGAAACCAACCAGCTCACGCGGAGGGAATTGCTCCAACATCGCCGCATAGCCGATGTGCGACATCGCGGCCGTCCCGGGCTAGCGGTTGAAGCGGCTGGTGGTCGACATCGTGTCGGGGCGCGGCCGGGCGAACGACGCGACCACGGCCCCGGCGGCCAGGATGACCAGCGCCAGCACGAAATGCTTCAACCGGAAATGCGGCCCGGGCAGGATCAAGCTCTCGCTCGAGGTGCGGACGACGAGGTAGAAGACCGCCGCCACGAGTCCAACGAAGAACAGCACCAGCCCGACCCAGAAGGCCATCGGGTTGTTTTGAAGCGGGTTGTCTTGCATTCGTCCTCCTTGAGGCGCTAACGGCTGAGCAGGATCAGGGAGAGGATCCCGAACGCCGCGCAGTAAATCGCAAACGGATCAAGCCGTCCCACTCGAAAGTATCGCATGAGGTATGCCACGCTCACGAAGGCGGCGGCGCCGGACACGACACCCGCGAGCAAGTAGACGGGCAGATGCGGCAGCGCGGTGGACGTGAACAAATCGGGAATCTTGAGGACGCCCGCCCCCAGGATGACCGGGGTGGCGAGCAGGAAGGCGAATCGGGCCGCGGCCTCGTGGGTCAGATTGGCGAGCAGGCCCGCGACCATGCTGCTGCCGGACCGGGAGATCCCGGGCAACAGCGCCAGGATCTGCGCCGAGCCGATGCCGACCGCGGACCGCACGCGGAGCCGGTCGAGCGGCGTGCGCCCCTCCTCGGCCGCGATGGCGTGACGCCGCAGGCGTTCGCCCCCGAACATGATCGCGCCGTTGATGATCAGGAATGCGGCCGCCGCCCGTGGACTGGCGAAGAGGGCTTGCACCTGCTTCTGGAACAGGGCGCCGACCAGCCCCACCGGGATGGTGCCCAGAATCAAGCGCCAGCCGAGGCGCTCGTCGGGGGTGCCCTGCAGCTGGCCGGCGATCACGCTGCGCAGCACCGCCCGAACGATGGCCAGCCAGTCGCGCCAGAAATAGATCACCAGTGCGATGGCGGTGCCGACGTGGAGCAAGACCACGAAGGCGAGGAAGGTGGGGTCGGCCTGATTGACGTTCCAGTGAAGCAGGGAGGGAAGGATCACGGTGTGCCCCAGGCTGCTGACCGGGAAGAGTTCCGTGACGCCCTGCAGCAATGCCAATACGAGGGCCTGGAACAGCGACATCGTTTCCTATGATGCTGTAATGAGCGCGGGGCCCGTCGTCGTCCTGGCCGGCGGCGTCGGCGCGGCCCGCTTCCTGCGAGGCTTGGTGCGGGTGGTCCCAGCGGACGACCTGGTCGTCATCGGCAACACCGGTGACGACATGTGGTGGCAGGGGCTGTACATCGCGCCCGACCTGGATACCGTGACCTACTGGCTGGCCGGGGTGGCGGATGAATCGAGGGGCTGGGGCCTCCGGGGAGATACCTTCACGGCGCAGGCGGCCCTGGCCGACCTGACATCCGAGGCCTGGTTCCAGCTGGGCGACCGCGACCTGGCCACGCACCTGTATCGAACCGGTCGGTTGAGTCGCGGGGTGCCGCTGCATCAGGTCACGGCTGAGCTTGCTGAGCGGTTCGGGGTCCGCAGCCGGATCCTGCCGATGAGCGACGACCCAGTGGAGACCCGGCTCAAGACCGCGGCCGGCGACCTGCATTTCCAGGAATACTTCGTCCGCGAGCACTGGCGCCCGCTGGTGCGCGAGATCTACTGGACCGGCATCGAGGCGGCCCGGCCGGCCCCGGGCATCGCGGAGGCGGTGGCGGCGGCGCGGGCGGTCCTGATCGCCCCCAGCAACCCGGCCATCAGTATCGGACCCATTCTTCGGGTGCCCGGAGTGCGCAGGCTGCTCACCGCCGTCCGGGGTCGCACCGTCGCCGTCTCGCCGCTGATCCAGGGCCGCGCGGTAAAAGGGCCGACGGTCGAGCTGATGCGGGCCGAGGGAATCCGGCCGGATGCCCTGGGGGTGGCGCAGCTCTACCGCGACCTCGCGGCCGGCTTCGTGCTCGACGCGGCCGATGCGGCGCTGGCTCCGGCAATCGCGGCCATGGGCTACCGCGTCGCCGTGCGTCCCACGCTGCTCGACGACATCGCGGCAGCCCGCGAGGTGGCGGTCGCCGCGTTGGACCTCTTGCGCCAGCCGGCGGCCGCGTGACGCTCGCCATCGTCGTTCCGGTCAAGTCGCCCAAGCGGGCGAAGCAACGGCTCGATTCCGTGATGTCGGAACCCGAACGCAGCCGTCTGGCAACAGCCATGGCGCGTGACGTCTTCGCCGTCGTCGCCAAGTTCGATGAGGCGGCGCGCTTCGTCGTCTCCGATGACCCGGATGTCCTGGCGGAGGGCCGGCAGTTTGGGCTCGAACCGGTTGAGGATCGAGCCGGGCAAGGGCAGAGCGCGGCGGTGGGGCAGGGCTTCACCCTCGCCTGGGAGCGCGGCTTCCCGGTGGCGCTGACGATTCCGGGCGATGTGCCGGGGATCACCATTAGCGAGCTGCGGCGGTTCAGCGATTACCGGCGGGAGATCGAGGTTCTCCTGGCGCCGGACCGCGGTCGGATCGGCACCAACGGGCTGCGGCTGGCACCGCCCCACGCCATCAGCCTGGCCTTCGGCGAGGACAGCTTCAATCTTCACCGGGCCGCCGCCGCACGCGCGAATCGCAGCTTTGCGGTGCTCGAGGTCGAGGGCCTTCGCTATGACCTCGATACCCCCGACGACGTCGTCGCGTTCATTCGTCTTGGCCGGGAGACCGCGACCCTGGAATTGCTGCGCGAGCTGAACGTGCTCGACCGCGTTTTGGCCGCCACGCCGCCGCACGCTTGACGCCGGTCTCGATCTATCCCGTCCCCGGCCTGCCCGAGATCGGACGCGATGCGCCGCTGGCCAATCTGATCCTCGAGGGCATCAATGCGCTCGGCATGTCCCTCGAAGCCGGCGATGTGGTGGTGATCACGCAGAAGGTAATCTCAAAAGCCGAGGGACAGGTCCGGCGCCTCGACGCGGTACGCCCGTCAGCCCGCGCGAAGGAAATCGCGAGCCGGATTGCGTATGACCCTCGCCACGTCGAGGTGATCCTTTCCGAGTCGGTTCGGGTGGTTCGCGAGGCGCCAAGGGTCTTGATTACCGAGACCCGCCACGGATTCGTGTGCGCGAATGCCGGGGTGGATCGGTCGAATACCGGCGGGGTGGAGCTGGTCGTGCTGCTGCCCGAGCGGCCGGATGAATCGGCGCAGCGGCTTCGAGAGGCACTCGTGACGGCGTCAGGGGTGGAGATCGGGGTGGTGATTTCGGACAGCTTCGGCCGGCCCTGGCGTGAGGGGCAGGTCAACGTCGCGATTGGCGCCGCCGGGGTGGTGGCTCTGCGCGACTATCGCGGCGATCGCGATCCCGATGGCTATCAGCTGCAGGGAACCGAGCTCGGCGTGGTCGATGAGATCGCCTCCGCCGGCGAGCTGGTTATGGGGAAGCTGGACCGGGTGCCGGTCGCCCTGATCCGTGGGGCCGCCGTCTCGGGAGATGGTCGCGTCCACGACCTGTTGCGCGATCCAGCGACCGACCTGTTTCGATGAAGATCGGTCTGATCGCGGATACGCAGGGAGGTTTCGACCTGGAGGCGCTGCTGACCTACGTCGCCCGGGAATTCGCCAGCGTCGATGAGATCTGGCATGCGGGTGACTGGGGCAGCGAGGAGGTTCTGACCGGGCTTGGCCGGTTGGGGCGGCTTGTGGTCGTGAATGGAAATGCGCCAAACGATCCACGATACCCGACGACGATCGAGGGCACGATCGGGCGCTGGCGGGTCGGGATGGTCCACGACCTGGACAAACGGCGAGCGCGCTGGGCGGCGGGCTACGACGTCGTGATCCACGGCCACACCCACCGCTGGCGGGATGAGGTGGTCGGTCGCACCCGTTTCATTAACCCGGGAACGGCGACCCGACCGCAGTTCGGCGGTACCGAGCGGACGATGGCCCGGCTTACGTTCGGTAACGAGTTGGTTGTCGAAAAGCTGATGCTGCCGAAGTTCGCGCGAACGCCAGCGATATGATCGATCCATGAACGTCAGGGTGGTCTTGTTCGCCAAGCCCCGTGAACTGGTTGGCCAGCCGAACTTAGAGTTAGCGCTACCGGCCGGAGCGACAGCGGCCGACGCCTGGAGCCAGCTCAGTAGCCGCTACGATCTGGGTCCCCTCCCACGATCGTTCCGCTGCGCGGTGAATTCGGAATACGCCGGCTGGAACGATCCGCTGAAGGAAGGCGACGAGCTCGCGGTCATCCCGCCGGTGAGCGGCGGGGCCATCGGTGAGCGCCATGGGCTGGTGGCCTTGCGTGAGGAGCCGCTCGACCCGGCCGCGATCGCCGACCGGATCCGCAGCATAGACGAAGGCGCGCTGGTGGTATTCGAGGGGATCGTCCGCGCCCACTCGCGCGGCAAGCAGGTGCGTGCCCTGGTGTACGAAGCCTATGGCTCGATGGCGCAGAAACAAATGGAGCAGCTGGCCGATGAGGCTCGGCGTCGCTGGTCGATCCTGGACCTCACGGTCGTGCACCGAACCGGCACGCTGCAGGTGGGTGAGATCAGCGTGGTGATCGCCGTGACTGCGTCGCATCGCGGTGAGGCGTTCGACGCCTGTGAATGGCTGATCGACGAGCTCAAGCACACCGTGCCGATCTGGAAGAAAGAGGTCTACACCGAAGGCGAAGCTTGGATCGACGACCGCCCGTAATCGCAGGTTCGCCGGACGCTGAGCCGTTTCCAAGGTCAGGAGCGTGTGCGATTGCAACAGCCGCTAAACCCCCGCCCGCGCCCGTCGTGGAAGACAGACCTTAGCTCAGCACAGTTCGGGACAATCGCCGAGGATCTCGTGGCCGTGGCGCTAGCCGCCGCGGCCAGTGGCTCTGGCACAGTGGCCAGGCCGTTGGTCGATCGGGGCGTCGACCTCTACCTGCGACGCTTGCGAACGCTTCTGACCATCCCGATCCAGGTGAAAGCCTGCCGGCATGTAAGCCCGGACGGCACGGTCAGCGAGGACTTTGCCATTAGCGATATTCCCGACGCCGCCAGGGGCTACTGGGCTATGGTCCACGTCCCGCCTCCATATGACCAGCTGTATCGCCGGCTGTATCTCATTCCCATTGATGAACTGCGTCGACGCTGTCTGCGGCTCAACTCGCACGGGGTTCAGTCGCTACGGTTTATCGCTGACTTCGCCGGCACTGTTGAAGACATCTGGTCTCCGTTTGCCGTCGACATCGAGCATGTATCTGATTGGCTTGCGGCGATACCGGGCTGGGCTGGGCCAGTTCGCTCGATTCCTGCGGCCGGGAAACTCGATGCCGTCAGCACATCCGACGACCTGGGCACTGTGGGCATGGCCAGCCTCACGACGCTCTGGGCGACGGCGGAGCTAGAGCGTGCGGCGAACGGCGGAATCATGGTCGCCGAGGATCGAATTCGCCTCGATACCGTTACGCTCTTGACTCATCACCTGGGCACCGGGCGGTTCGCCGGACTGCATCTGAGAACGGCTATCTTCAACGACACGCGTCGCACGCATTTTGAGGTTAAGCGTCCGCACTTCTTCGTTGATCCGAATCTATGGGTATCGCTCGTGTTGTTGCGGCCGGACCTTCGGGTGCACGATTTCGGCCTCCTCATGCCGTCGGGAGATATTCCGGAGCTCGGCTATTCCGAAACTCTGACGCTGGATCCATTAACCAGGCGGTTCCGCAAGTATCGGATCGCGAGCGCCGAGTTTGGATCGACTTACCTGAGCAATGCCTTCCACATCACAGTCCAAAGCTCCTTAGCCGATCGACAGGCCGACTTGCCGATGGCGGGCTAGAATTGCGCTCGACGCGGGAGTAGCTCAGCTGGTAGAGCGCCTGCCTTCCAAGTAGGTGGTCGCGGGTTCGAGTCCCGTCTCCCGCTAATGCTGAGCTTGAGCTTGGTGGCTTCGCCTAGCCGCTTTGACGGCCGTGGTGACGGCACCGAGGACCGATGGTATTTTCCGCCCCTGGTCCGTCCCGGATGGCCAACTGCGGTCGAGTACCGGCCCTAGCGCGCTTTGTTGCTGTCGAGGACTTCGCGAAGTTTGCGCGCGAACTCTTCAGGCTTACCCGCATATCCCCCCATTTCGGGGCCCACGAATCCGCCATGGTGGCTCGGGAAGACTGTCGCCTGCTGACCGAGCAGCTCAGCGGCAGCCAACGACGTGCGCCAGGTCACCGTGCCCTGCGACTCCTCGCCAACGGCAATCACGATCCGCGTCGCTGCCCCGGACAGTGCTTTAAAGTCTGGACGGTAGGCCGTGATCGGCCGGGATCTGCCTGATAGCAGCGGGTCGTCCCGCGAGCCGTCATCGTCTGCCGGCATCCCGAACTGGGTTGGATCCGCCGGCGGCTGCGCGAAGTATTTGTCGTTGAACTCGCCTTGCCACGACGTCATCCTGATGAAAGTCGCCATGCCGGCCCATCGCCCGTTGGCCTCGTAGGCGTTGCGAACGCCGTCCTCAGCCCGGTCGGCCTCCTTGGCGTCCGGAAGAAGTGCGAGGAGCGGCGGCTCATGTGCCACCAAGGTGGTCACGTCCCGGGGATAGGCCGCTACGAGTGCGAGCGCCGTCACGGCGCCACCACTGCTCGCGAACATCTCGACCGGGCCGGCCCCTAGCGCTTCGATCAGCGCGTGAAGGTCGCGCGCCTGGAGGTTCGGTGCGTTTTCGACCCGACCGTCTTTGCGGTTGCTGCGGCCGAGGCCACGCGGATCATAGGTGACAACTGTGCGGTCGGGGAAGTGTGAGGCCAACGTCTGGAACCCGCTGGCGTCCATGGGCTGGCCGATCATGAGAAGCATTGGGCGGCCGTCGGCGGTTGGCAGCGGCCCGTGGACGTCGTAGACGATGTCGGTCTCGGGAGTTTGGAGCGTGTGCGTCGTCTTTGTTACAGCTTCGGAGGTCCCCTTTTTCATAACGGGTCCAATTTTATAGAGCCTGGATGCGGCGCTAGCCTGATGTTGAGGAGCTGGCTCTGCGGCCGCTGTCAAGAGGCTGTGCGACCGACCGTCGTTGCAACGCTGCTAATTCACCCCCATGACCAGCAGCCACAGCATCAGCGCTAATTCGCGGAGGAAGCCGACGCAGAACGCGCGGAGCGTCTACACCTTCGTGGGCAACCCGAAGGAAGCGCTCGAGCGCGGGCGACCTTCCGGGATCTTCGGCCCCGGCGCGTGGGACAGCCAGGTTGCCCTGACGCTTCAGCAGAGCGAGGTTGTCCTTGACGCGGCGTGCAGTCTTCTTGCGCTCGGCGCTGGCGACCACATGGTGAGCACGCCACGCGCGGCCCTCGTGGCAATGGGCATGAAGCATGAGACGATCCGGCAGGAAGACGAGGCGACGCTGGCCCGCATCGGCATTCGCCCCGTTGGCCGCTACGGCGGCGAAACGGTTGGCGGCGGCTTGCCGGTGCCCGAATAGATGGCCCAGCTGCCGGAGTTCAACGCGCTCACGCCAGCGGCGCAAGCGATGGTGATGCAGGGGTACTCGTTCGACGTGGCGATCGCGACCGCGGCCCAGCAAGCGGCTGACGCCGTAGCTGCGGCGCAAGGTGACGCTGGCGTGCTCGTGGTGACGGCGCACGAGCCGGTGCTCGACCCGAAAGGCCATCGGGTTGGCCGCACGCCGGGTCCCGGTCAGTTGCCGCAGTTCTCCGCGCTGCCGGCCAAGGCGCAACAGCAGTGCCAACTGCTGGCGGAGCTTGCGGGCCTGATCGTCTCCCCAGCTCGGGTCGATCTCGCTTGCCGCCGGGGCACTCGGCTTGCAGCCGAAGAGCTTCACCTGCTCAGTGTATGGGTCAGAGGGCGGCGGCCAGCCTGAAGACATGGGCCCTCTGTTCAATCCGGACAACGGGCTTTCGGAGAGTCGTGCAGCACGGATCTAGATGATTCGCGAGGACTCGACCACAGAACCATGCGCGTAGGCGCGATTTCGTGAAACAGATCAGACCTCGGCGCGTTCACTATTAGCCGGAATGAAACGAGCCACAGTGTGGCTGCTCGCAGCTCTATGCCTGGGCGGTTGCGCCTCCCCAGCCCGTGCGGCGGACTCCCCAAGCCAGGTGCTGTCGGTGGCGCTCCAGACGATGTCGGCCCTCAAGACTGCCTACGCCGACTATACGCGGGCTCAGGTCTATCACTTTCCGGTCGATTATCCATGGCCGCCGGCAACCTTAGGAATGCCGCCGCACACCTACAGTCTGGACCTCTCAGGGACCGGTGAGGTGGCGTTTCCGGACCGCTTTCAGTACATGATCACAGTCCGCCTGGGTCCGAACTTCCAGAGCGAGGTGGAGCTCATGTCCATACAAGGAATCATCTACGAACAAGATGGCGCTCACCTCGATTTTGGCGGAAGCGTGACGCCGACCTGGAGCAAACCGAAAAATACGCAAAACCTTCTTCCCGTCGACCCGTTCAAGACCCTGCAGCGCCTGAGGGGCACGCTTGCGCCCCGGGACCTTGGAGACACCACCATCGCCGGCGTCCGAGTGCACCATTACGCAATGGAAATGGATCCGGTCAAACTGATTGCCGAGGAGGCCATGGCTCTGGCGGATCCAAGCCTGCGACCGGCGCTTCAGGACGCCATTCTGAAGGGAACCTTCAACGTCGAGGTGTGGATCGGTGTCGATGACCATCTCATACGCCGGATCAGCACCGTTGAGGCGCGAAGGGACACGATTGCACTGCATAACGCGGAGACCAACAGCGCCGCGCCGCCGGGAGCCTCCGATCAGGGCATCGTCGCAATCAGCGACCGGATCGTTCTCAACTTCCACGACTTCAACAGCCTGGTCACCATCAAGCCGCCGAACCTTCGACAAACGCCCTAGCCTCGGTGCCCTTGAGCGCCGATGCATAATCGCGTTTACGAAGGGCGGCGTCTAAGTTACCGTGGACGGGCGGGCACCTTCTTCGATTCCGCGGGCTCGCCCTCGAAGGCCCGCCGCAACTCGGCGAGGTCGAGCTTCTTCATCCCGAGCATCGCCTTCATGGCCCGTTGCGCCTTGTGCTGATCGGGGTCATTCAGCATTTTCTCCATCTCGGTCGGAACGACCTGCCATGACAGACCGAACCGGTCCTTGAGCCAGCCGCACGGCCCTTCCTCGCCACCCTGCGTGAGCGCGCTCCAGAAGTAATCCACTTCCTCCTGGGTTTCACAGTTGATGACGAACGAGATGGCCTCCGAGAAGGCGAACTGCTGGGGCCCGCCGTTCAGCGCCGTGAACTCCTCACCTTCAAGCTGGAACCGAACGACCATGACGCTGCCCGCCGGCCCGGGTCCGGCCTCTCCGTATCGGGAAACGTCAAGAACTTTGGACTCACCTCGGTTCGAGCCGGGGCACTTCGAGAAGACTGAGACGTAGTGGTCCGCCGCGCCGTCCGCCTGATCGTCGAACCAAAGCATCGGGGTGATCTTCTGCACTGGTTTTCCTCCTTCCTACTTCACTACTGTCCACTATGACTGGTCGGGGCCATCAGACTCATCGGTCTCCTGAAACTTAAAGCGCTGATCACCGTCCTATTGGCAGTGGGCGTTTACGGACAGCGAGCCGCGCGGCATGGAATCATGGTGCTCTGTTGCGTCGCCGTGCTGGCCGCCGGTTGCGGCAACGCGACCGCGCAATTCCCGTCCAACAGCGGGCAAGCTTGTCCGGTGGCCAGCCCTCAACAGCTCATCGACGACCACCTGTGCCTATGACCTCACCGGGGTGCTCGTCTGCTCCGCGGCACAATACATGACGGTCGTAACGCGGAGCAACGGCAAGAGCGTCTTTAGCAACGCCACTAGCAGGCTGCTCTTTGTCAGCCAGTGCGTCAACGGCAAGCTCACCCGGACGCCGCTCTTCGACTCGACATTCCAAAACTACTTCTGGAGCTACGACAACAACGGCCTCAAGCTGCTTCAGCTGCGGTTCTACCAGCTACCGACAACGGTAGTGGCAAGCGGCAGCGCTTGCTAGGCAAGGCAAGGGGGACGGTACACCCGAAAGGGCGTGCCGTCTTCTTTGGCTCGATACATTGTCTGAGTGGAGACCCCTCGTACCGTCGTCCTTGTGGAAGGGCGTAGCGACCAACTCGCGCTCGAGGCGCTGGCCAAACGCCGTTTTAGAAATCTCGACTCTGAGGGCGTTGCCATCGTGCCAATGGGGGGTGCGTCGAACCTCGGAAGCTTCCTGAATGTCTACGGGCCACACGGTCTGAATGTCAGACTCGCGGGCCTCTGCGACGCAGGCGAGGAGCGTGACTTCCAGCGCGGCCTCGAGCGCGCCGGTCTCGGCTCCAACCTCACTCGCGACGAGACGGAACGACTCGGTTTCTACGTCTGCGTCGCAGACCTCGAGGATGAGTTGATCCGCGCTCTCGGCCCGGCCGCCGTGGAACACGTTATCGATGCGCAGGGCGACCTCGCGTCGTTCCGCTCGTTCCAGAACCAGCCCGAATGGCGCGGACGAACCATCGAGGCGCAGCTCCGGCGATTCTTCGGCACTCGCGGCGGCCGCAAGATCCAATCCG
Source organism: Chloroflexota bacterium (assembly GCA_005881215.1). GTDB lineage: Bacteria > Chloroflexota > Dormibacteria > CF-121 > CF-121 > CF-13. Next base: position 24,091 of record VBDZ01000011.1, read on the forward strand.
CGGCCTCGCTCGTCGACGCGCTCGATCTCAACCGAGTGCCTCCGCCGCTGGACGGACTACTGGCCTACGTCTGACGGCTCAGCGCAGCTCTAGATATTGGCCAAACCACTGGCTGGCAAGCGCGGCCACCTGTTCGAGCGCGCCGGGCTCCTCGAAAAGGTGAGTGGCGCCGGGCACGATCACGAGGCGCTTGATGCCGCCAAGCTCGGCGAGTGCCCGGCGATTGAGGTCGATGACGACCTCGTCCGCCCCACCAACGATCAGCAATGTCGGCTGCCGAATTCTGGCGAGGACCGGCAGGGCGAGGTCCGGGCGTCCTCCGCGGGAGACGATCGCACGCACCGTTTCCGGCCGATCGACCGCGGCGATCAAGGCAGCGGCGGCCCCGGTCGACGCGCCGAAGTACCCGATCGGCAGCGCAGCCGTGGTGCCCTGGGCGGCCAGCCAGTCGGTCACGCCGCCGAGCCGCTCCGCCAGCAGGTCGATGTCGAAGCGAAGCTCGGCGGTCGCCTGGTCGATGACATCCTCGTCCTGCGTAAGCAGGTCGACGAGAAGAGTGGCCAGGCCGGCCGTGCGCAGAACGTCTGCCACGTACCGGTTACGAGGGCTATGCCGCCCGCTGCCGCTGCCGTGGGCGAAGACGACGATCGCGCGGGCGCCGTTGGGAATTCGGAGGGTGCCGTCCAGCTGGACGCTCCCGACCGGGATGCGGACCTGTCGGTCCACCGCGTGGGCGGGCATCGGCCCTGATCATAGGCAGCGCCTCTGTCATCCTTACCGGCGCAAGTCCCATGCGGGGAATTAAGCGGCGCTACAACGACCTGGCGGGAACCAACCTCGATCGGCTCGCCGGGATCTCCGACGGCATCTTCGCGGTCGCCATGACGCTGCTGGTGCTGGGGCTCAGCGTCCCCACGATTAGTTCCCGGAGCACCGACGCCGACTTATGGCAAGCCTTGCTCAGGCTCGGCCCGAGTGTCCTGATTTACATCATGAGTTTCATGACACTTGGGATTTTCTGGGTCGGTCAGGGGACGCAGCTGAGTCGGCTGGTGCGTAGCAATCGCAATTACGCCTGGCTGCAGCTCGGGTTTCTATTTGCGGTGACCCTGGCGCCATTCTCGACAGCAGTGCTGGCCCGCTTTCCGACCTTGCGGGTCGCCCTCGTCGAGTACTGGCTCAACATCGTCCTGGCGGGTGGGATGCTGCTGGCCAGCGCGGAGTACGGCCTTCGCGCCCAGCTCTTCCACGAGGGGGAAAGCCCCGAGCTCGCCAGACTGTTTCGGGGTCGGATTCTGATCGCCCAGAGCCTCTACGCATTCGCGACCGCCCTCTGTCTGGTCTTTCCCACCTGGGTCAGCATCACCCTCATCGTGCTGGTTCAGCTGAATTACGTGCTTGCGCCCCGCATCCCGTTTCTGCATCGCTTCTGACGGGTCACGACAGCGAATCAGCCATAGTTTGCGATCATGCGCCGAAAGGTTGGGATGGAGCACGCCAGGCAGCTGGCCATCGCTCGTCAACGGCTGAGCGGACCACGACCGAGACCCGTGACGGCTGACGACATCCATGCGCTGGTGCGAGCGATCGGCTGCCTCCAGCTCGATCCGACCTCGATCGTGGCCCGCAATCACCTGCTCGTTCTGTTCAGCCGCCTCGGTCCATACGACCCCAAGCTGGTCGACGCCCTGCTGTGGGACGAGCGGCGCCTGTACGAGTACTGGGCGCACAGAGCCTCGATCGTTCCGACCGAGGACCGGGCGCTTCATGCCGCACTGCCCCCGCCCTGGGCCAACCGAAACCGAACGACCGAGTCGTGGATGACCGTGCGCGCCCAGTCCGGCAGGCTGGTTCTCAAACGGCTCGCCGCCAACGACACGGTACGTGCCTCGGACTTCGTCGAACACGCCGAGAAGTACGAATCGGGTTGGGGACTGCGCAGCCCCGTCTCCGACAGCATCGCGCTGCTGTGGTTCCAGGGCAAGATCGTGCCCGCCGGCCGGGTTGGAGGAGGGCGGCGGTGGGCGCTGGCAGACCGATGGTTCGGCGCGCCTCCTGGGAAGATTCCGAAGCCGGAGGTAGCCGTGCGCGAGGCCGCGGTCCGCTCCTTGCGAACGCTCGGGGTCGCCACCCAGCAGCAGGTCAAGGACCATTTCATTCGCGGCCGGTACCACGGACTGCCGAGCAGGTGGAAGCAGCTCGAAGCCGACGGGGTCATCATTCCGGTAGACCTCGGACTCAAAGGCGATTGGTACATCCATGCCGAGGACCTCGACCTGCTGGAACAACTCGAAGCCGGCGGGTTCGAGCCGAGGACGACGCTGCTGTCGCCATTTGACAATCTGATCTGCGATCGCAACCGCACGCTCGCCCTGTGGGGTTTCGACTTCAAGCTCGAGATCTACGTGCCCAAGACCAAGCGCTGGGGGTACTTCGTGATGCCGCTCCTGCACGGCGACCGGATCGTCGCCAGGGTCGACCTGGCCGCCGACCGAAAAGCCGGAGTTCTTAATGTGATCGGCGAGCGTTGGGAGCCGGCTTGGGATGGCAGCCGCCGACCGGTCGGGCCGGCGCATCATGCGCTGGACGAACTGGCGTCGTTCCTCGGCGTGACCGTCAGGCGCAAGCGTATGAGGTTGCCGTGATGCGATGAGCCGCGCGGTCGAGGAACTCAACCGGCGGATGCTGCGCGCCCGCGACGCGATGGATCGCGCCTATGCGCAACCGCTAGACATTCCCCAACTGGCCCGGGTCGCGAACGTCTCCGAGGCGCACTTCATCCGGACCTTCCGTGGCACCTTTGACGAGACGCCGCACCGCTATCTGCAGCGCCGGCGAGTGGAGCGCGCCATGTACCTGCTGCGCGCGACCGAGCGCAGCGTGACGGACGTCTGCCTCGATGTCGGCTTCACCAGCCTCGGCACCTTCAGCCGCAGCTTTCGCCATATCGTCGGCGAGGCGCCCGCCACCTATCGCCGGCGCGGGCCGATCAAGGCTGTCCCGAACTGCTTCGCGATGGCGTGGACACGACCCAGCAGTTTTGGAGAAGCCGTGGCGCGGAAGATCGTCTAGCGTGGAGCGCGATCGTCAACCGCACATTTCATGGAGGTGTATCCAATGTTCAACGCGCTGCTGATCTCGTCGCTCTACGTTCTCGACCAGGACAAGGCGCTCGATTTCTACGTGGGAAAGCTCGGTCTCGAGGTCAACACCGACCAGGACCTGGGCTTCATGCGCTGGCTGACCGTCAACGTTCCCGGCGATGCCCGCCAGGTGCTGCTGGAGACGCCGGGCGCGCCGGGGCTCGACCCGAAGACGGCCGAGCAGGCGCGCGAGCTCGTGACCAAGGGTGCAACCGGCGGCCACCTGTTCTTCACCACCACCGATTGCTGGAAGACCTACAACGAACTTCGGGCGAAGGGCGTCGAGTTCACCGAGGAACCGACCGAGCGACCCTACGGCATCGACTGCGGTCTGCGCGATCCCTTCGGCAATCACATTCGGTTCTCGCAGCCGCTGGCAGCCGCGGCCCCGGTGGGAAGCGATGAGAAACGCAGCGCCCGGCCGTCTAAGTAGGGTGGGTTAACCTAGCCTTTTACGAGGAGGACGGGATGAGCGGAGTTCGGGTGCTGGTTGGGACGAAAAAAGGCGCGTTCGTGCTGACATCAGATGGCAAGCGCCAGGGTTGGGAGGTCAACGGGCCCCACTTCGGTGGGTGGGAGCTGTATCACATCAAGGGTTCACCGGCCGATCCGAACCGTCTCTATGCCTCGCAGTCGACCGGCTGGTTCGGCCAGCTCATCCAGCGCTCCAATGACGGCGGCAAGACCTGGGAGCCGGTGGGCAACAAGTTCGTCTACGAAGGCGAGGCCGGCACCCACAAGTGGTATGACGGCACGTCGCGGCCGTTCGAGTTCAAGCGCGTCTGGCATCTGGAGCCTTCCCTCGATGATCCGGACACGGTCTACGCCGGGATCGAGGATGCCGCCATCTTCCGCACCACCGACGGCGGCCAGAACTGGCAGGAGCTTCCGGGCCTGCGCCAGCACCAGACCGCGGCTGACTGGGCGCCGGGGGCCGGCGGCATGTGCCTCCACACCATCATCCAGGATCCGAAAAATCCGAAGCGGCTCTTTAGCGCCATCTCGGCGGCCGGCGCCTTTCGCAGCGACGATGCCGGCGAGACCTGGCAGCCGATCAACCGCGGCCTTCACTCGGAGGGCATCCCCGACCCGGATGCCCCGGTCGGCCACTGCGTGCATCGGATCGCCCTTCACCCGTCGCGTCCCGACGTCCTCTATATGCAAAAGCACTGGGACGTGATGCGAACCGACGATGCAGGCGGCTCGTGGCGTGAGATCAGCGGCAACCTGCCGACCGACTTCGGGTTTCCCATCGACGTGCACGCGCACGAGCCGGAGACGGTCTACGTGGTTCCGATCAAGAGCGACTCCGAGCACTACCCGCCGGACGGCAAACTGCGTGTCTACCGCAGCCGGTCCGGGGGTGATGAATGGGAGCCGCTCACCCGGGGGCTGCCGCAACAGGACGTCTACCTCAACGTGCTGCGCGACGCGATGTCGGTCGATTCGCTCGATCCCTGTGGGATCTACTTTGGGACGAGCGGCGGCCAGGTATACGCATCGGCCGACGCCGGGGACAGCTGGACGCCCATCGTCCGAGACCTTCCGGCGGTTCTGTCGGTGGAGGTGCAAACCCTGCCGTGATTCGAGTCGTCCTGCCGACGCACCTGCGCCGGCTGGCGCAGGTGGGCGGCGAGGTGCAGCTCGAGGTGCAGGGTCAGGCGACGCAACAGTCGGTGCTGGACGCCCTGGAGGCCAGCTACCCGATGCTGCGCGGGACGATCCGGGACCAGGTCTCGCACCAGCGTCGGGCGTTCATCCGGTTTTTCGCCTGCGAGCAGGACCTGTCCCTCGACTCGCCGGATGCCCCGTTGCCCGACGCGGTTGCGACCGGGGCGGAGCCACTCCTCGTGGTTGGCGCCATGGCTGGCGGCTAAGGTCCGGGCGCAAATCCTATGGATCTCGGTCCGCCCGGGCTTGCCTTTGCACAAAACGGCGCTACGCTGGGCCAATGGCTTCGGATTTTGTTGGACGAGGGGTCGAGCTGGCCCGGCTCGAAGCCGTCTGCTCGCGAGCGAAGCGTGAGGGCAGGCCAGCCGCGGCGCTGATAACCGGACTTCCGGGGGCGGGCAAGACGCGCCTGCTTGCCGAGTTGCGCAGTCGGCAACAAGGCCAACAAGATGTCACCGCCTTGAGCATCGTGGGGTATGAGACCGGAACGCAGGTGCCGCTGGCTGCCGCCGGCGAGCTGCTCCACGCGCTAGTAAAGGTGCCCGGCGTAGGCGCACGGCTCGAGGCGGCTCTCTTCGGAGCCAGCCCCGCTGAGGATCGTCCGCTCGAACCCCTGCGTATCTTCGAGGCGGCGCATCGCTCGTTGCTTGGGCTCCCCGGCATGACCCTGCTCTTCATCGACGATCTCCAGTGGGTCGATGAGCTCTCGGTTGCCCTCTGTTCGTACCTCGTTCGTTCAGCGGATGGGGAAGGCAAAGCTGTTGCCTTAATCGCGGCGAGCCGCCCGGCGGGTGCCGGCTCGGCTTTCTACGACTCCATGACGGCGGACCTGGGGTCCGACCGCGCCGCCACGATGGTGCTTGGCCCACTCGAACGCGATCAAGCCGTTCGCCTTGCCCGGCAGCTCGCCCCGCACCTGGCCGCAGAGCGAGCCACGGAGCTCTGGTCGCTGGCGCAAGGCTCACCGTTCTGGCTCGGTGTCCTCGCTCGGAGCGCGGATGAGCGCGATCTCACCGACTACCTGGTCGCACGAGAGCGTCGGCTTTCGCGCGACTCGAGGCGGTTACTCGGCGTTCTCGCCGTCGCTGGGCGCCCGCTGCCTTTGCCAGAGGTCGACGCGATCGTTGCCTGGCATGAGACGCGCACCGAGCAGGCGGTCGCCGAGCTTGAACGGTCGGGCCTCGGGGTTGTGGAAGGAATCTCCGTTCGTCTGGCACATGACCTGATCCGCTCATGGGCCGAAGCGCAACTACCCTCAGCCAGCAGGCGAGAGCTTCATGTGAACATTGCCGGCTGGCTGGACAAGCAGGCGAACGGTGATCTTCAGCTTCTGCTGGAGGCGCTCGTCCATCGTCGTGAGGCTGGACTCGATGTAGGCGATCTGGCGCTCCGCATCCTTCAGTCGCCGCGGCGTCGACTCCTCGGACGCGAGGGGTTGAAGGATCTCTCTCAAGTCGCTGACGCAGGAGGGTTCTCGGGACCGCTCGCCGCCGCCCTCCACGATCGCGTGGCTCTGCTTGCCAGTGAGCTGGGTGAGCACCGCGTCGCGATGGAGCGCTGGATCCAGCTGGCGGCAAACGTTACCGACCCTTCGCTCGTGGCGAAGTGCTACCTGGGCGCCTCACGCGCTGCTTCGCGGATTGTTGAGCGGAGGGAAGAGGCGCTGCCGCTGCTGAATCGCGCTCGAAGTCAGAAGACCGCTGATCCGGCTATCACTGTTGAGATCGGGGCGCACCGTGCCAGCCTGCTCCGACTGCTGGCGCACCGGACAAACGACGCTCGACAGGCTGCGGAGCAAGCGGTGCGTGACGCACGTACGCTTTGGGCGCATCGGGATCCCAGCGAGATCAGCGCTCGGGAACGAGAGGCTTACACATTAGCGCTGCAGGCTGTTTTTGATGCCGCGGTTATGGAAGAAGACACGTCTGAAATGTTGCGCATCTCGGAGGAGATGGCGCAGGTGGCCCGTGGTTCGGAGGAGCCGGCGATCTCCGCGGCGCTCAATATGTCGACTACGCTGTGGGATCTCGGCCAGATGGGCGAGGCCGTCGACCATGCGCGACGCGCTTGGCTGCATTCACATGAGCAGATGCTGCCGATGCTCACCCTCGCGGCAGGCTCGGTCCTTGCCCCAGAACTGATCGACGGAGGGCGCTGGAGCGAGGCGGAAGAGGTTACGTCGGAGTGTGCGGAACTCGAGCGCCGAATCGGAGGTGCCGTAGAGCGCCTGGCTATGGCGAAGGTGGCGACACACTCGATCCATGAGCTGCGGCATCTGATCTGGTTCTCGCGCGGGGACTGGCGGGACGCCGCGTCCAGCGTCGAGCGCGAGGTCGGTCTCCAGCCTGATCCGCACTACCGGCTACACCTTCACTGGGCCTTGGTCGTCTGGCTGGCGAGGTGCGGCAGGGGAACGCGAAGTGTGGACTTCGACCGCCACGCCGCAGCGGCCAGAGATGACGCCGTTGCCGCCGGTTGCCCGAGATGCGCCCGCGAGACGGCACTCAAATTGGCCGAAGGTCTGGCTCGCCTGGGACGCGTGGATGATGCCCAGAAGACACTGGCAACGTGGGACGAGTATGGGCGTCCAGCAAACGTGCGCGACCAGCTCTGGCGCCGGCACGTCGGCGCCCTGATCGGGCTTGCGAAGCACGAGGTCTCCACCAGCATTTCGGAGCTCGAGACGGTCGTGGCCGACAGGATGAGGTTAGGACTGATGGCCGGGTTGCTTTGGGCCCGGCTCGATCTTGCCGCTGCGCTCCTCGGCCGTGAGCCAAGCAGGGCCGCAAACGAGTTCCGACAGGCGGGAAATGAAGCGAGCACGGCCGGTGCAACGACCGAGCAGCGTCTCGCTGAACTCGGGCTGCGCCGGCTCGGCGTCCGCACGTGGCGGCGTGGTCGTGCATCGAGTGCCGAGGCCGGGCTGGACAAGCTGAGTGAGCGAGAACGGCAGATCGCGATACTCGTCGCGGCTGGCAACACCAATCCCGAAATCGCGGACAGGCTCTTCCTTTCACGTAAAACCATCGAGCGGCACGTTTCCAACGTTCTCGCGAGGACCGGCGCCCGCAACCGCACCGACCTCGCCCGACTGGTCAGCCGGTTGACGTCACCGTCGGGGTCGGTGCCTGGGGGAGTCCCGGGCCGGGGCTGAGCCGACGGTCCGCCACCCGTCCCGAAAAATGAGGGAGCTCACCGATGAACACCGCGCCAGCACCCCATAACCTGCGAGTGATGAATTCGACCAGTTCACTCGGGTCAAGGAGAAGAGAAATGCAAACGACACTGGCGCTTCGCAAATTTTCGATCAACTCGATGTTGGCGACGTTCGCGGTCATCTGCGCGCTGGCAGCGGGCGCGGTGGGCGGCTACCTGCTGAAAGGCCAGGCCGCTTCAGCCGTGACAACCGCCGCTCAGCAGCCCTTGGCTGCGCAGACGAAGCACGTGGCACCTCCTGTCGATCTGCCCGAGGAGAACGTCAACGTGGCCGATGCGGTGGACCGTGCAATCGCCCATAGCGCAGGCGCAGCCATTCCTGGCAACACGTTCAGCTCGAGAACGGGCGACTAACGGCTGCCGCGCAGCTTCAACTTGGTGGGCGGGCCGACGCGCTCTCGCGAGAGCAGCCGGCCCGCCCCCGCTCTCCCTGCTTGGCGCGTTGCCCCAACCGGCCGCCCACAACCATTGGTCCGAACTCCGTCGCGATACCGGCCGAAGAACCTCAATAAGATGGGGGGTCTGATGGAGCGCGCCCTCTGCCCTGTGCTGGTCGGTCGTGAGCGCGAGCTCAGCCTTCTCGAGGATGCCCTGCTGGCCGCGCACCGTGGCAATGGACAGGTGATGGTGATCGGTGGGGACGCCGGGGTGGGGAAGACGCGGCTGGCGTCCGAACTTCAGGAGCGGGCCCGGCGCGCCGGAACGGCAGTCATGCTTGGCGCGACCAGCGAGGCTGACGTCGCGCTACCCTACCTGCCGTTCATCGAGGCGATCGGCAACTATCTTGCCACCGCGGAGCTCGAGTCGATCAAGCTCCAGCTGGGGCCGGCAACCTGCCGCCAGCTGGGCCAGCTGCTCCCGCAGTTCGAGTTCCAGACCACCTTGATCGATCCGGGGGAGCCGGCCCAGGCGAAGCTGCGCCTCTACGAGGCCATCCTGGCCTTCTTTCGATACGCGGCGGAGCGCAGTGGGCTGCTCCTGGTACTCGAGGACTTCCATTGGGCGGATGCATCGAGTCGCGAGCTACTCGAGTACATGGCCCGCCGGGTGCGGCGCCGAACCCGGATCTTGCTGGTTGTCACCTATCGCAGCGACGAGATCAATCGCCGCCATCCGCTCCTTCCCCTGATCCAGAGGTGGCAGCGCACCGGCACGGCCGAGCAGATCCAACTCGAGCCGCTGCCGGCGAGTGGCATCGCCCGAATGGTCAGTGAGATCTTCGAAAACGCCCCGGTGGAGGCCGATCTCCGCGACTTCCTGCACGAGCGAACCGAGGGGAATCCCTTCGTCCTCGAGGAGTTACTCAAGGCGGCGCTCGACCGGGGCGATATCTTCCCCACGGCGGGCGGTTGGGACCGTAAGGCCATCCACGAGTTGCGACTACCGCCGACCGTCAAACAGGCCATCCTGCTCCGCGTCGAGCGCATGACTGCCGCCCAGACGGAGATCCTGCGGGCCGCCGCGGTGCTGGGGCGATCCTTCGACTACCGGATGCTCGTCGGTGT
>VBDZ01000123.1 GCA_005881215.1 Chloroflexota bacterium
CAAAGGCGCGACCTGGACGCCCCAGCAGGCGTTCGACGCGGGCATCGGTCACGATGCCTCGACGCCGTTCGTCGGCTTTACGCTGGACAATCAGGGGAACCCCTACTTCGGCTTCGCCAACAATTTCAACTCCAATCCCGCGACCTGCTCGGCGGAGTCCCTTGCCGGGACCGTCCAATCGGATCCCTCTTGCGAGTACGACATGTACGTGGTTTGGTCTCAGGACGGAGGCAATACCTGGGATGGTGGCGGTGGCCTGATCCCGGGGAGCGCGAAGCAGCCCTACCGGGTCAACACGCCGCAAGAGAGCGGCACTCACTGGTTCCCCGCGATCGCGGCCGGTGACCCCGGCTTCGTCGATGTGGCCTACTTGCGGACCACGGAAATCCTGCCCACCGACCCGCTGGGCAAGGCCAACCCCGGCGGCTGTGCCGGCCCGGGGCCGACCAATGGCAATCCCACGACCTATCCGCCGCCCTGCCCGTGGAACCTTTACGCGGCCCAGTCGACCAACCTGACGCTCCCACCTATGAGCCCTCCGGGCAGCAATCTCAAGATCGCCACCTGGACCCCCACGCAGATCACCACGACGCCGATCCACATTGGCGACATCTGCAACCTGGGGATCTTCTGCCTGGCGCCGAGCTCGAACCGCAACCTGCTCGACTTCATCATGGAAACGCTCGATCAGCAGGGTTGCGCGCACATCGCCTATGCTGACGACAACAGCACCCCGAACAAGCTGCGCGCCGCCAACCAGATCTCGGGGCCCTGCCTGGTCGCCCCGCATACCTAGCGAAACGCGCTGACCGATTGTCCGTCGGAGCGCTCGCGGCGCTCCGGCGGGAGCGCGGCTAAAAGGCCTGGAGCGGCGGCCGGCCAGCAGCGATGATAACCACCCGGCCGTCGGCATGGATGTCGTAGATGCCGGCGGTGAAACTTCCCGGCGACCAGACTGCCATAGCGAGCTCGGTGCCGAACGGGCGGGGCAGCACAACTGGAAAGGAGCTGTCGTCCATGCGCCACAGGACGCGATTAGTCCGCCAATCGATGACCTGAGCTTGTCCAGGTCCCGCATAGCCTGAGATGTCGCCGCCTACTATCGACCCATCCCAGGAGAATCCATGCACGTAGACGCCGGTGAGCTGGCCAACAATCCTGCCCGACGGGAGCTGGCGGATCTGCGTTATGGGAGGCGAGCCAGGGAACTGCTCGGCGACGAATTGACCGTCGGGGCTGGCAACGAGACCTAGCATCGGATTCGGGTAGGTCTGCTGGTAGATCACATGGCCGTCGATCAGTGAGATCAGCTTGAGGCTGTAGATATTGCCGAATCCGTAGCCGTAGACGATGGCTCGGTGATTCAACTCGCTGCAGGCGGCCAATTTCATGACTTGCTGAGGAGACCCAGGCGGCGGAATGCTGGCGATCGCGGTCCAATGACCGTTCACGCCGACCACCTCGAGTTCATCGCCCCGAAGATTTCCCCCGAGCATGCACATGGCACTGCTGTCGTCGGCCCACCAGACGTAGCTGCGGACGGCTGTCAGGGTGCCAAGCACATTGCCCGCCGAATCCACGATTCGCGCGGTTGGATCCGCAGCCAGAAGCTTGGATCCATCCGGTGACTGTCCGGCCACCCGCAGCTCGCTGGTGCCACGAGGCTGACCGTTCCAGTCTTTCGCGACCATGTTGGAGTCTCCGAATCCGTACCAGATGAGGTTCGGCATCGCGGAAGGGGACGATGAAGGCACCGGTTTGGGAGAGATGGGCGGCGTCGGGGTTGAGGCATGCAGCGACCCTGTTCGGAAAGCCCAGCGGACCTTGATCTGCTTGTGCTCGCCCTTGCCGGACCATTCGTCCTGGTCGAGCTCAGCGTGGTAGAGGCTGTTGTCGCGGAGGCCGTGGTACTCGATCACGAACGTCGTCCCCTCCCAGTGCGGATTGTCCAGCGTGACCCCAACCGGCGGCTCGAGCTTGATGATTGGGTCGTTGGAGGGCCGGCTGATGTAGTCGGCGCGGATCTCGCCACCCAGCGGAACGTTGGTGGCCCCGTCTGGCGGACTGACCGCGCGGATGTGGGCGATCGCCAGGCTCGCGGCAAGGCCGCCCTGCTGTGCCCGCAAGAGGAGGACGAAGCCACCGACGGCGGCAGCGAAGACCAGCACCAGGAGCGCCCCGGCAAGTTGCTGAGCCCAGCCCTTCACGCTGGGAGTAACGGCCGGCCTCTAAAAAAGGTGCGTCAGGCTATGCCGGAGCAGCTTGATGCCGCCGGGGTCCTGGTAGGCGGGGACCAGCTCGCGCATCCTCGCCTCGGCGATGGCAACGAGCGAATCAACCGTGTGGCCAGTCGACTCGATCGGCTCGCCGACGATCATTCGGACCGTCTTTCGCAGCCAGAGGTCCTTCATACCGGAGAGGGCGACCGGAAGGACCGGGACGTTGTTGTCGATGGCGAAATGCGCGAAGCCTTTTTTGAACGGCAGCAATTCTCCCTCGGCGAGCCCATAGTTACCTTCGGGATAGAGCGCCACCACCCCGCCGCGCTGGAGGCATTTATTGACGTGATCGAAAAGGACCGTATCGGGACTCAGCTTGCGGTTGACCGGGATAAAGCCGGCGACGCTCTTGACCATCGCCCACTGCAAGCGGCGGGTGATGAGGATGGTCGTGTCGCCGAGAAAGTGCACCCGAGGCTCGGCGGGAAATTCGGCGAGGATGGCAAACGAGTCGAGCCAGTTGAGGTGGTTGGCGATCAGCACGTAATTGCGCTCGGTCGGGATCCGATCGCGCCTCTCGACGACGATACGGAACAGTGAACGCAGCAGCGGCACCGCCCAGATGCGGAGCGCCCGATACGCCAAGGTCGCTCGGCGCTGGACGGGAAGCAGGTCGGCGGATGGTTGCGAAGGTTCCGGCATCTCGGTATTAAATCGGAAGGCTGCCGCTCACAACCGTCCCGCGTCCCGGCGCCGCAGTGATCGTCAGCGATCCACCCAATGCATCGAGGCGGTCGGCCATATTCTGCAAGCCGGCGCCGAGTGGGTGTGCCTTTAGGTCGAACCCAGCGCCATCGTCGCTGATCGAGAAACGGAGGGCGCCGTTCTCGCCACCGAGGTTCATGGCACGCCTCATGCGCTATTTTCAGCCGTTTTCGGCTGCCCCGACAGCGTGCTAGCATCCCCGCTCCCTTGAGCTTTCCCTCCTCGGCTGGATCGTGAGCGCCATACTGGGTGCTCGGACATGGACTTTGGTGCCCATCTGCCAGTGCTATCCCTGACCGGCGAGCCCTATTCTGTTGCGCGTCTAACCAGCTACGCGGAAGCGGCTTCGAAGCTCGGTTATACCGTCCTCTCCGCCAATGACCATATGGTCTATAACCGGCCCCACCTCGACGCATTGACGGCTCTGGCGGTCGCCATCGAACCGTCGGGTCAGATGAGGCTGATGACCTCCATTGCCCTGCTCGTCATCCGCGGCGCGGCACCCCTGGCCAAGGCCGTGGCCGCCCTCGACACCCTTTCCGGCGGGCGGGTCATCGTTGGAGCAGGCCCGGGCTCGTCGGCGAAGGACTATGAAACCGTCGGCGTCCCCTTCGAAGAGCGGTGGAAGCGGTTCGATGAGGTAGTTCCGAGATTGCGGAGGCTGCTGAAAGAACTCGAACCGCGCCCTGTGCAGGATTCCATTCCCATCTGGATCGGTAGCTGGGGATCCGAGGCAGGCCTCCGGCGAACGGCTCGCCTCGGTGATGGTTGGCTCGCCTCTGCCTATAACACGACCCCGGCCAAATTCGGTGAGGACCTGCGGAGACTTCAGACCTTCGTATCGAGTCAGGGTCGCGACCCGATGGCCTTTCCAAACGGAATCGCGACGATGTTCTTCCATGTGACCGACCACCGCGCCGAGTCCGATCAGGTTTTGACGTTTCTCGCCGGGCTGCTCAGACGCCCAGCCGACGAACTGCGGGACCGATTCCTGGTCGGCTCGCCTGCCCAATGCATCGAAAAAATCCGCGCCTACGTTGAAGCAGGAGCGCAGCGGATCATGATCTGGCCAGTCAGAGACGAACCGCACCAGCTCGAGATCTTCATGGACCGGGTCGCCGCACACGCCTAGCGGCAGCGTAGGACCGTGACGAGGGCCGCGACGTGGGCCCTCGGGTTCGCTTACGCCGCGGCCTGGGCGATTGCCGGATGGCTGTGGACGGGCCCCCTGAATGACCTCGACTATTTCTTCCTGCCAGCGGCGCGGATCGCCCTGAGCGGTCACCCGCTGATGGTCTACGCGGTGCGCTTCAAGACGATCCTGGCGATCGACAACGGCCCGCTCGGTCTGGTGCCGCTCACCGCGGTTGCCGCGGTGCTGTCCTGGCTTGGCTGGCTGGACGATGAGCGACTGCGGCGCATGGCCATCCTGGGCGTGCTGGCGATCTTCAGCCTGCTGATGGCGCGGGAAGCCGTTGTCGCGATCGATCGCTTGCGAGGGGCGAGCCTCGAAGGGCGATGGCGGATCCTTGCCTACGGTGTCTTTGTCGCCGCTCCGACGCTCTGGCTGAGCGTCCTCGGTTACGGCCACGTCGAACAGCCGATGACCATCTGGCTGGTCCTTCTCGGGGTGCGCAGCCTTGCTCGCGAACGGCCGCTGGTGGCAGGGATCACATTTGGCCTGGCCGTACTGACGCGAAGCCTCGCCGCGCTGCCGCTGATTCCATTGGGACTCTTGCTGCTGGCCAGGGGGCGATGGCGCGCGGCGGCCTGGTTGGCGGGGACCGCGGCCGTCACCGTCGCGCTAGGGTTGCTGCCGTTTGTGCTCGCCGATCCGGCGGACACGATCTACTCGCTGCTCACCCATCGGGGCAATCTGCCGCCGAGCGGCGGATCCTTCTGGATACTCGTCGCCGGGACTTCGTACCAGTGGATCCCGGAGCATGCGGACGTCCTGTTCGTGTTCGGGCTGGCCGCGCTTGCGAGTCTTCTCGTCATTGCGGTGCGGCGCGACCTGGAGCCGACCTCTCGAGATATCTATGGAGTTCTGGCGTTGACCGCCCTTGCGTTGCCGCTGTTGGCCAAGAGCGTCTGGCCATACTATTTTCTTGACGCCTATGTCTTCGGGGCCATTTGGTGGCTCGGCCAGGCGAGTCCGCTGGCCCTGGGGCGTCGCATGCTCGGGGCCGCGGTCCCGCTGCTCGCCGTCGTCGGCACCCTGTTGACGGAATGGGAAATGGGGGACGCCAGTGCGCCGATCCGGGTTCCGGAAGGCGTGGCCACGGGCGTGATCCTTTCCCTCCTCATCGTGGCCCTGGCCGCCCGGCTTGTGTGGCGACGCCCGCGTCCCTTCGAGTCCCTCAACGGACGGCGCTAACATTTGCCCTGTTCAGGAGGAGGACGCAACCATGTTGGAATCCCGAGATGTTCGCCGCTTCCAGGAGCGACTCAAGGCGCAACGCGATTCCATCGAATCGCGGATCGCAACGAACAAACGCGGCGTTCAGGAAACAGTGCGGGACGAGTCTGGCGTCGGCGATTCAGGTGACGAATCAAATCTCCTTTCCGAGCGGGACGTGGAGATCGACGAAACCGACCTGGATCGAAAAGAACTCGCCCAGGTCAAAAGGGCGCTCGAACGGATCGAGCAGGGCACCTATGGACTCAGCGAGGTCTCCGGCAAGCCCATCCCAATCGAGCGCCTGGAAGCTGTCCCGTTCGCCACAACACTCGTCGATGAGGGCCCGCCCGAAGCCGATTAGTCCTGAACGCCGGACGACCTGAGGAGCCTAGCGGACCCGAACCCCCTGCGCTTCGAGGACCCCAAGTACCATGCCCTCGCTCTGGTCGCGAGCTTTTCGATAGCTATCGGTTGCGGCCGCATCGCCGTTCGTCGACGACTCGCGCAGCAGCCGATCCAGTTCCTCGTCGAAGAGTTGCGTCACCAGCTCCGGCGAGTGGGTCACGGTGTGCCCGCCCGCGTCGGGCACCTTGACCTGGTGCACGGTGCGCTGGGCGATCATGTAGCGGTAGATCCGATCAGTCGCCAGGTCTTCCATGTAACCGTCGAGCAGGCTGGCCCCCTTGCCATTGAGGACACCGTTGCGATAGCGGATCACGGTCCGAATGGCGTCGCGGGTGCCCTGCAGGGTCCGCTTGCCAACCCCCTGTGGGCTCGGTCGCAGGTCCTTGTGGATATCGGCGTCTTTGCGGCGGGCCTGAAGCTGGTTCGGGTAGGGGAACTGGTTGACGGCGATCTCGTTCTGGTCAGGGTGGCCGGTCCACGCCCCGTCCATCAGGCTGTTCGCCTCGTTTTTCTTGTCCTGCTCGAGCACCTTGAGGGCGCGCGCGTTCAGCTCGACATCCTCGCGGCTGGGGTACAGCGCCGTCATGCCGCCGATCGCCAGCATCCCCCGCTTGTGGCACACCTCCGGCATCACCTCGCGCAACGCCTGGAAGAAGGCGACGTCATGGGGGATCGTGTTCCGATCCGGCAGCACCCAGGCGGGATCGTGCAGCGTGAAATCGATCAGGCTCGCCATGTAGTCCCAGCGGCCCAGGTTCAAGCCCATGATGTGCTCGCGCAGGCTGTAGGCGAACTCTTCCATCTGGTACGCGATCGGATGCGATTCGACCAGCGCCATGCACTTGATGTAGTCCTGCGGCCAGCCTCGCGCCTGGGAGACGGCCCGGAACAGGTCACGCCACCAGAGGGCCTCCTCGGCCGCTTCGGATTTCGGGATGTAGATCGTGAGCGGATGCTTGAGCTGCGACGGCTCGACCTGGTAGGCGACCATCGCCACGTCGAAGAGTGCGGCCGCCATCCGCTCGCCTTTGACGATGCCGGCCTGCTCCAGGTGCAGCCCCCGCGGCCGGGTGAGGATCACGGTCTTGCTCTCGTTGATCGCGACCTCGCGGTTTCGCTTCTTGTCCTGGTAGGTGAGCTGACCGCGAAGCGCCGCAACGATATTGCGCACCCCCAGCGTGATGTTCGGCCAGGCATTGGCCACCGAGTCTTCGAGGTCGAGCATCACCCCGGGCGCTCCCGAGTTGAGCATCTTGACGACCAGTTCGGCGTCGTCGGCCGGCCCGGTCATCTGGTTGCGCTGGTCCTGGCACCAGCCGGGCAGCGACACCCTCCAGCTGCCGGTGGTGGCCTCAGAAGGCTGGAGGTAATTCGGCAGCTGCCCCGCGTGAGCCGCCTCGAGCACCCGCCGCCGCCCGGCAGCGAGTTGCTGCTGGCGGGGCGTGAAGGCTTTATGGAGCGGGAGAAGGAAGTCGTAGAAGCCGCCGGGCAGGTCGCGCGGCGGGTCGAGGTCGGAGGCCGCCTGGTTGACGGGAAAATCCGTCGAGATCACCGTTTTCATACTCTACGGTGACTGTAGCAAGAGCCTCCGCCCTGACCCTACCCCGCAACGCGAGAGGGGTGCGTCAGCTGGCTTTGGAGAGGCCGGAGGTGCTGCGGCGCTCGTGCTCGCGGCGTTCGCCGCGGAGGGTCACCTGCACCGCGGAGCTCTTATAGATGTATCCGCGGGTGACGGCCTGTTTGATCTGTCGCCAGTACGCCTCCCGCAGCCAGCGGCGCTCGGCCACGAGTTCCACCCCGGAGAGGCTGAGGTGCTCCCCGGTCATGGTGGCGACCGTGTCGGCGCGCTGCGCCTGGCGGACCGAATCGAGATCCAGCCCCGGCATCAGCCACTCGGTCGGGATTTCGAGGATAGCCTCCGGACCGTCGTCCCGGCGGTCGGGCTGGGACACCACAATAGGGGAACCGCAATTACCCGCTAGTCTTGCGCGACCGGCAATTCGATCTCGAAAGCCGATCCCTGCCCAGGTTGGCTCTCGACCTCGACCCGACCGCCGAGGCCTTCCACCACCTGGCGGACCAGGTAGAGGCCGATCCCCGTTCCGGCCGCGTTCTGGAGCTGGGGATTGCTTACCCGGTAGAACTTTTCGAACAGGCGGGAGCGAGCCTCCCGCGCAATGCCGACCCCGTGGTCTCTTACGACCACGCGCACCCGGCCGTCTTGGCGATCGCCAACCACCTCGATTTCGGGCGGTCCAGGGCTGAACTTCACGGCGTTCTGCAGCAGGTTATCCAGCGCCGAGGCCAGCTGCTCCGAGTCACCCATGACCATCAAGGGGGCGTCCGCCAGCTTGACGGCGAGCCGGCCTTTTCGCAACCGCAGCTGCGGGTCAACCCGGTCGAGGGCGCCGTTCACCACCTTGCGAAGGTCAAGCTTGGTCATGCGTGGCGCTGCCGCCCCGTCCTCGAGCCGCGCCAGCAGCAGCATCCGCTCGACCTGCACCCTCATCTCGCTCGACTTGTCCATCAGGGTGTGCAGGGCTTGCTGCGCCATCGGCGGCATCGAGCCGAGCGATCCGTCTTCCAGCAGCGAGGCATACCCTCGGATGACGGTCAGCGGCGTGCGCAGCTCGTGCGAGGCGATCTGCATGAACTCGCGGCGCTCGTGCTCCAGCTCAGCCAGCGCTTCCACCCGGGACCGTTCGCGCTCGAGCGCCTGGCGGGTATCGAGCGCAATGGCGGCCTGCGCGGCCAGCAGTTGCAGGCGCCCCAGCTGCTCCGGCCGAAACCAGCGGGGCCGGCGCCAGTCCAGACCGACGAAACCCACGAAACGTTGCCCCGCCCGCATCGGAAGATAGACGCTGGCGCTGACGCCCGCCAGTTCCCTAACCCGGCGCGCCCACTCGGGGAGTTTCTGATCGCTGCGCGGATCGACGATATCGGCCGGCACCTTCGGATCGGCGAGCCAGGCGACCTGCGCGGCCGTCAGCGGTTCATCGGCTGGAGCGCCGTCCGACGGCCGGAAGCGACCACCGCTGGCGGCGAGGTGATAGCGGCCATCGCCTCGCAGCACGCGCAGGGTCGCCAGGTCGGCCTGGCTGAGGTCGAGGAATCCCTGCAGGATGCGCCCTTCGATCTCGGTTGCCGGCACGACCCCGTCGGTCGATTGCAGCGCCTCAATGGTGGTCAGGGCCTTGATCGTCTGCTCCGCCTCCGCATACTGTTCGGCGTTGGCCAGCGCGAGCGCCGTCTGCGCCGCGATCGATTCCATCACCGGGAGGTCCTCGACTCTCAGCGATGCCGCACCAATCCGGGCAAGCGTCAGCACACCGAACAAGCGGTCCTGGGTCACCATCGGAACGCTGAGCACGCTTTCCTCAATGGGGGTGGTGCCGGCCGGATAGACCATCCGCGGATCCTGGCTGGCATCCGGGACGAGAAGGGATCGACGGGTTTTCGCCGCGACCCCGGTGATGCCTTCGCCCAGACCGAGGGTCACGGTGTACCAATCGACGCTGGCGTAGGGGGCCGCCCGAGCCACGGATTTGACAAGTACCAGGCGTTCCGCGGATTCGTCCCACCGATAGAGGCGGAAGTGTTGGTAGTCGATTTCTTTGCGTTTCTCGAGCAAGATCTGCCGGCCGCGGCTGACATGCACGAACTGAATCACGGCCGCGGCGGCGAGGACACCAGTGAGGAGGCGAACCGCATCGCTGGAGGTCCATCCGCCGAAGCCGAAGCGCGGTTGGAGGAAGAAGTAGTCGGAGACCAGCGCGAAAGCGACGGTGGCTGCCACCGCCGGTCCTCGGCCGAGCCGCCAGGCGATCCCGCCGGCGAGCAGCACGAAAATCAGCAGGTAGGTCTCAACCCGATCGATCCGGAGTGCCCAGGCGGCGAGCCCGAGCGCGGCCGCCACCGCGAACACCGCGCCGACGGCTGCCAGATACGAGAGCCCCCGCCGAACCATGCCGCTCATCACATTACGGAATTCGATGAATATGGAGTCGGTTCAGTACCAGCTTGACGGATTCTGGACCGGGCCCGTAGGCTGGGCAGTCTGTATCAGGAAATATACGAGGGAGGTATCCAGATGAGGATTGCCTGTGTACTCGATGTCGACTACGAGGACTCCGAGTTCAAGCAGCCCTACGACGCCTTCAAGCAGGCCGGCCACCAGGTCGCGATCGTCGGATTGGAGTCCGGCAAGGAGCTCCCCGGCAAGAAAGGCACCGTGACGACGAAGGCCGAAATCGGGATCGACCAGGCACGCCCGGAGCAGTTCGACGCGCTGTTCATCCCGGGCGGATACTCGCCTGATCATCTGCGCGCGAATCCAAAGATGGTGCAGTTCACCAAGTCGTTCATGGACGCTAGCAAGCCGGTGCTGGCGATCTGCCACGGCCCGCAGCTCCTGATCACCGCCCGCGTGGTGAAGGGGCGCAAGCTCACCGCCTGGCAGACCATCCAGGACGACCTGCAGCAGGTCGGCGCGAATGTCGTCGACCAGGACGTCGTCGTTGACAAGAACCTCGTGACCTCCCGGAAGCCGGCCGATATCCCGGTGTTCATCCGGGAATCGCTGAAGCTCCTGGAGAAAGTCCCGGTCGGGGCTCGCTAGAGAAGTCCTCAGCAAATCGAGATGCCGGCGCCGCTGCGCCGGCATCTTTTGTATTTAATGACCGCAGATGAACGACAGGCGGTCGGCCAGGGCAATCCTGCTGACGGCCGCTCCGATTGCCGCCGCGGTGTTCGTGTTCGGGATGTCGTTTGGGGTGCTCGCGGTGGCCGCCCGACTGCCGGCCTGGTCGGTGATGCTGATGTCGGTGCTGGTTTTTGCCGGGTCAGCCCAGTTCGCGGCCATCGGCGTCGTCGCCGCGGGCGGCAGCGTCCTGACGGCGATCTTCGCCGGCGCCCTGCTCAACCTTCGTTTCGTTGCTACCGGGATCGCCGTCGCGCGATCGCTTCCGGGAGGGCGGATGCTACGTTCACTGCTCGCCCAGCTCTCGATCGACGAGAGTTACGCGATGTCGGTGCGCGCCGGTGCCCCCGGCCGGCCGCACGGCCGGACCCTGCTGCTGACTGGCGCGTTTCTCTACACCGTCTGGGTTATTGGGACGGGGATTGGCGCCCTCCTCGGCCCGGTGCTGGGTGACCCGAAGCGGCTTGGGCTCGATGCCGCGTTTCCCGCTGGTTTCGTTGCCCTGCTCTGGCCGATGCTGTCCGGGCGGCACGCCGTTCGATGCGCCATCGGCGGGGTGGTGGCGGCACTGGCGCTGGCGCCGTTTACGCCGCCGGGCGTGCCCTTGGCTGGGGCCGCCCTCGTCGGGTTATGGCTGGCACGCTAGCGCTGGCGCTGGTGCTGGGGCTCGCCAGCCTGTCGTTCGTGATGCGGGCAACCGGTTCGCTGCTGCCGAACCTGCCGCCGGCCATCACGGCACGGACGAGCGGGCTGGCGCCGGCGCTGCTGGCGGCCCTGGTCGCGATCCAGCTCACCGGGACCAACGGGCTGCTCCACCTCGACGTCAAGGTCCCGGCGGTTTTATTCGCGGCGTTGCTGGCCGCGTTGCGGGCTCCCTTCATCGTGTGTGTCATCGCGGGCGCGCTGGTTGCCGCGCTGCTACGCGCGGTCTTTCACCTCTAACTCTTCCGGTTGACCGCGCGTTCGAGCTCGGCTTTGCTCATTTTTGAGCGTCCGGGAATTCCTTTCTCCTTCGCCTCGTTGCGCAGCTGGTCGTAGGTCCGGCCCTCCGAACCGGTATGCGAACGAAGCCCGCCGCGACGCCCTGACGAGATATCCACCAGCGACGTCCGGCTGGCCTCGTTGGCCTCGCCGCTACGGGCCCGCTCCTTGTTGACGGTTCTGGCGGCGATTTCTTCGGCCTTATCCTCCGGCTGGCCGCGGTCCTCGAGGCTCTCCTTGATGTGTTTGTACTGACGCTCGCGCTTTGGGCTCCACGCCTCCTGTGGCATACGACGTACCTCCTTTTGGGTCTACCTACTTATGTATCAAGGCCGGCGGTCATCGAGCAAACCTTGACATTGCGCAGGGGCTTGCCCATCATGAAGCCGACTTCTTGAGGCGAACGTCTTACCCAACGTCCGGCTACAGCCTCGGGACGCGCGGCCGTCGGTCGTCGCGCCGTCTCCGTGTTCCTCCGCACCGGCGCACGCCAGTCATCCGGCTCCTGATCGTCGTCATCGTTCTTTTTCTCGGCAGCCGGGTGTTTTCGATCTTGCAGACCCACGGCGACCTGCGCGTCGTCGCGGCCACCGCTCACACGCCCACCCCTCGTCCGGCTGTCGCCTCCCGAGCGGCGCCCAGCCTCCATCCAGTCGCCACCGCCACGCCTTCACCGTCACGAACTCCGCCCCCGACGCAGCTGCCTCAGGTGAAGGTGCCGGTCTTGAGCGCCAGCTGGCTGCGGACCCACCCGATCGCGGAGGTGCCGGCAATCAAAGGCCGGGCGGCGATCGTGGTCGATCTGACCACCGGGCAGATCCTCTACCAGCAGTCGCAGACCACCCGGTATGCGGACGCCTCGCTCACCAAGATGATGACCGCCATGGTGGCGGTCGATCTGGCGCCGCTCGACACCGTGATCACGGTGCCGGCGGCGGCGACCCTGGTCGAGCCCAACCATATGGGGATCAGCAGCGGTGAACGGCTGACCGTGCGCGAACTGCTCGAGGGCATGCTGCTCGACTCCGGCAACGATGCGGCGGAGGCCATCGCCTCGGGGATGGTCGACAGGTCGGCCTTCATCGATTTCATGAATCAGAAGGCGGCCCAGTTGCACCTGCGACAGACCCACTTCACCAACCCGAGCGGGCTCGACGACACCAACCACTACAGCACGGCGTCTGACCTGGCCGTGGTGGGGGCGACGCTGCTCGCTGACTATCCCGACCTGCGCTCGATCGTCGGTTCGAAGCAGGTCTCGATTTACGCCACGCCGCAGCACAAGGCCTTCAATCCGATCAACATCGATCGCTTGCTGTGGACCTATCCAGGAGCGATCGGGCTTAAACCCGGCTACACCGGCGCCGCCGGCTACTGCCTGGCCGCGGCCGCGACGCGCAACGGCCGGACCATCCTGGTGGTGGTGCTCGGCAGCACCCAGCACTTCACCGACGCGGCGACCCTGCTCGATTTCGGGTTCCGGCATCCCGTAACCCGCTAGCCGCAAGAACGCCTCGTAGGCGCGGTTGAACCTGCGAACCTATGCAGGCTTACCAGTCGCCTCCCTGCCTCTACTGCGGCGCGACCTGGAATCCGCCGGGCGCGCAGACCTGCGTCAAGTGCCACAACCTCCTGCCGGCGATGCCGCCCGCCTACGCACCGGCTGGAACGCCGCCAGCACCGGCTCCGACGGCGGGTGCACCCTTTCCTGGGCCAACTCCGACGGCTGCAGTCCCGGCTCGGCCGGGCTTTTACCGCTCACCGCTGCGCACCTTCGTGTTCGGGGTGGTTGCCGGCGATGCCTATCTCATCTGGTGGTGTTTCCAGTTGCTCGGGTTCGCGCAGCGAGAGCGATTCAAAGGCGCCGGCTCGCCCTGGTGGGTGCTCTTGCCGTTCGGAAACCTCCTCTACATCAGCCGCGCCTTCAAGGGCGTTGCCGACGGCGAGGCGGCTCGGCTCGGTCGCGCCAGTTTTTCCGTGGGGCTGGCGAACCTGGGCCTGATCTCGATGCTGATTCTCAGCCGGGTCGCGGCGAATATCTACGGCATGACGGGACTGGCGCTCGATGCGACCGTTGCCGTCATCACGGCGGGAGTGCTGACCATGGTGCAGCGGTCGGCGAATGCCTACCAGGCCAGCGCGCATCCGGAGCTGGGGCCGGCGCCTCAGGGGATGGCAGGACGTTACACCTGGGGCGAGGTGGTGGCGCTGATCATCGGGGTCATCCTGACACTGCTCCTGATCGCGGCCGACCTGGCGCCCTGATCCGCTCGTAAGATTCGGCTGGCATGGCTGGCCTCGGCGAGATCTTTCGGCTTGGCATTCCCTGGTCCCATCTCCTGATTCGCGCCGTCCTGATCTACATCGTGTTCTTCATCGGGCTCCGCCTGTTCGGCAAACGCGAGCTCGGCCAGTTCACGACCTTCGACCTGGTGCTGGTACTACTGGTGGCCAACGCCCTCCAGCCGGCGATCACGGGGCCGGACAATTCCGTCACCGGCGGCGCCATCATCATCGCGGTCCTGCTGCTCTTCAACCGCGGCGTGGCGATGCTACGCAGCCGATGGTCATGGTTCGATCGCCTGGTCGAGCCGCCACCGACGGTGGTGGTCGAGGACGGTCAGCTGGTGAAGCCGAACCTCGAGAAAGAGGGGCTCAGCCCCGACGATATCGAAATGGCCGTCCGCGAGCACGGTTTCGACAAGCTGAGCGACGTGGGGCTCGCGGTGCTCGAAAACGACGGCAGTGTCAGCGTGGTCGGAAAAGGCAGCGCCGAGCGCTTTCGCCGGCGGCGCCGGGTTCGCTTCCTCAAGCGTTAATTCGTGGCTGAAGAACGTCGCGTCGTGACCATCCTCTTCGCTGACGTCGCCGGTTCGACGGCGATGGGCGATGCCCTCGACCCCGAGGACGTCCGAATCCTGCTGCGCCGCTACTACGACCTCGCCAGCGACACGGTCACCGAGTACGGCGGCATCCTGGAAAAGTTCATCGGCGACGCCGTGGTGGCGGTTTTCGGCTTTCCGCAAACGCATGACGACGATCCGCGGCGCGCGCTCGGTGCCGCGCTGAACCTTCGAGACCGGGTCCGTGGCGACCCGGCGCTGGGTGAGAAGTTGCCGATCCGGCTTGGCATCAATACGGGTGAGGTCGTCGCGGCGCGCGAAAGCGCAACCGGTGACTTCCCCCTCAGCGGTGATGCCGTCAACGTGGCGGCCCGGCTGCAGACGGCGGCCGAACCATGGGGCATCCTTTGCGGTGAACGCACCGCAGCCAGCGCCCGCGCCGGTTTCGAATTCGGTGTTCCCGTCGATGTCGAAGCGCGCGGGAAGTCTCAGCCGATCCGCGCGTTGCCGCTATTGGGCCGGGCGGCTTCGGGCCGAGTTGCGAGCAGGACCGCGCTCATCGGGCGAGACGCCGACCTGGAGCAGCTCGAGCTGGTGGCCCGGCGCGCGCTCCAAGAAAAACGCCCGTTCCTGGTCAGCATCATCGCGCCGGCCGGGGTTGGGAAGACGCGATTGCTCGAGGAGTTTCTGGATCGGCTACCGAGCATCGAGTCTCAGGCGACGGTCGCGATCGCCCAATGCTTACCGTACGGCCAGCGGCTCACCTACTGGCCTCTCCGCGCCGTGCTCTACCGCCTGATCGGCGTCGCGGATGACGCCAAAGCTCCTGCCGTTCGGGAGGCGATCCGGTCCTGGCTGGAAGGCTCCGGCCTGGAGGCCCTGGACCGCGAGGTCGAGCTGCTTGCCGCAACCGTGGGGGTGGGCGAAACCGAGGTGATCGACCGCTCAGCGCTGCTCGCTGCCTGGCGGACGTTCTTCGAGATCGCTGCACGCGTCGCGCCGCTCGTCCTGGTCTTCGAGGATCTGCACTGGTCAAGCGACAGCTTGCTGGATCTCTTCGAGTACGTGATGCTGCCCCATGGCGACTTGCCGCTCCTGATGATCGCGCTGACCCGTCCGGAGTTGCTTGATCGACGACCAGCGTGGGGCGGTGGCCGGCGCAATTACGTTTCTATCGCCCTCGAGCCGCTGAGCGATAAACATACCGCCGTGCTGGTCCAGCAACTCCTCGAAGGTCGCTCGCCGGATCTTGTCGAGCGGGTGGTGCGCCACGCCGAAGGCAATCCGTTCTTCGTCGGCGAGTTGGTGCGATCGATGCTGGAGCGCCCGGGCGCGGAACAGTTACCGGATACGGTTCAAGCCACGGTTCTGGCGCGCCTGGATCTATTGCCGGCCGGCGAGCGCCGAACCGTCCAGCTGGGCGCCATCTTCGGCCGCGCGTTCCGCCTGGCCGGGGTGCAGTCGCTCGCGCCCGAGCTCCAGGGATTGGCGGAGAGCGCCGACCAGCTGGTCGACCGAGATCTGCTCCGTTCCGGGGGAGGCGATCTCTACAGCTTTCGCCACATTCTGATTCGGGAGGTCGCCTACCAGACCCTGACCAGGTTCGACCGTGGACGGTTGCACGCCGCTGCCGGGCGTTGGCTCGAGGGACTGGCTGCTGAACGGGAGGACGCCCTTGCCGAATTGATCGCCTATCACTACCGCGAGGCAGCCGCGATTGCGACCGCGCAGCGCCCCAACGATCCCGAAACGGAACAGATTCGAGAGAAAGCCGCCAACTGGCAGAGTCGCGCCGCCGAAGTTGCGGCGGCAGGGGCCGCCACGGAGGAAGGATCCCGGCACCTGAGAGGCGCGATCGACTTCGCCGGGCCCGCGCACCTTCCTGATCTGTACGAACGACTCGGCGATCTGTCCGGCCTGGGTGACGTTGCGGTTGATGCCTATCGCACAGCACTGCGTCTCTGTCGCGAACAGGCCCGGCCGCCGGCTCAGGAGCTGAGAATCCTGGCCAGCATGCTGACCATCCTGATGCGCTTCCAGGGCTCGGTCGTGAACCGTCCAACCGAGGACGCGATGACCGAGCTCCGACGCGAGGCGCGCTCCATCGCCGAACGCGTTACGGATGAGCGCACCCAGGCCGCCTACCTCGCGTCCGAGGGTTTTTTCCCGTACTGGCTTCGGGCCGGTAACCGCAGTGCGACCAGCGACGAGCGGGCCGAGGCGGATGCGGCCGCGACGCGAGCGCTCGCCATCGCCCGGCGGCTCGACGACCCCAACTTGCAGAGCACCGCGCTGGATGCCCTCGCCGGGACCGGTCAGATTGCCGACGATTGGCGCCGCGGCCTCGACGTCTCCGAGCAGCGCCTCGCCTTCCATGCCCGGCTGAGCATGGTGGAGAAGGTGGATG